>JAGWBG010000130.1 GCA_021296015.1 Dehalococcoidia bacterium
ATGGCACCTGCGCAAATCTTCCGCACCCAGGACGGAGGCGATAGCTGGGATCCACTACCAATCAGGTTGGGGTCGGACGTAGTGTCCATGTCATTCCCTACCCGTGTCATAGCCATGGCAATAGACACCGTCCACTCCAATGAGATGTTCGCAGCGCTGGAGGTGGGAGGCGTGATTCGTAGTCTGGATGGTGGGGAGCCCTGGGACCCCATCAACAAGGGCTTGGCCGAAGGAGGGGAGGACCGGTTGGACCTCCACGGGGTGGAAGGGAGCGCATCCCAGCCCGGCACAGTGTACATCAGCACCCGGGAAGGAATGTTCCGTGGTGCTGACAGAGGCAACACTTGGGAACCCATTGATCTCGCGAGTTACTCGCCAATCACCTACACCCGTAACCTGTTAATATCCCCGCAGCATCCCGACACCATCTACGTTTCCCTCGGTAGAGCGGCACGCAGCGAGGTCGGAGCACTGTTCCGCAGCCACAACCTGGGGGAGTCATGGGAACGGGTAGACCACGATCTGACGCCTCAGAGCACCATGATGGTTGTGGCAATCAATTCGCGGAATCCTTCACACATATTCTGCGCTACCCGTGATGGGCAGGTCTTCGGGTCTCTGGACGACGGTGCTACCTGGAAGGAATATCCTCTGCCCGAATCCGCCAAGGAAGTGTATGCCTTGGCCGTTGGGTAGGAAAGCCGGGTCTCTTCCCAGCACCCGACGGCGGGCTTACAATGTGGTTAACGAAATTCCAGAGGTGATAATCATGTACGACAGACCTCAGATGGGAATAGACCAGGTCCAGGCAGCTATGGACGCTATGCTTGAGCAGGCTACCAGGCAGCCGGACAAGCCAGTGGCAATAGCCATTGTGGACGAGCAGGGAAACATTCTCTCTTACGCCCACATGGACGGATGCCGGACCCTCCCACGTCAACTAGCCGTGAGAAAGGCTTACACCGCGGCTGTTAGAACGGTTGACTCGGGGGCCTATGCCGAGTCTCTCGTGAGCGGTGGTCGCGTCGTGTCGGAGATGGGAGACGCTAACCTTGTGGCGGTGCAGGGCGGAGTAGTCATCAGCCGACCCGGCGATGGCGTCATCATGGGTGGCATTGGTGTTAGCGGCCTATCTGCCCAGGAGGACGAAGACTTGGGGCGCATTGGTGTACAGGCGTTGAACCTGTAACCCGGAAGACCCTTTATCCCATTGTCGCTGAAAACCTTTGGGTAACTGTCACTCCTGCCTGCCGCGCTCTCAAGCAGGCTCCGATTTTGCGTCCTTGTCCAGGAGAAGGCAAGCTTCACCCCACTGGTGGGGGCTATTCAGGTCCCATGCGTCCTGGCATCCGACGGGTTTGAGCCTGATCCCCTCGTCTCCCCCGTAAATAAGCATGGCGACGCCTTCACCCGAGTCCTCCACCAGGACCGCGTAGGCGGAGCATTCGCCAGAAGCCGACCAACCGGTAACGTCGCACATGTGGTCTTGACCGTAGGGGTCCGAGGCCATTACTCTGGACACCCTTATGGGAACGCCCATAGCGTCGAAGACTCTCGTCAGTGACATCGGGCAATTAGCGCTTTCCGATACTTCTACTTCAATGAACATAGCTTTGGACCTCGTCTGCTTTTGAGGTGATTTTCACACTGCACCTGTGAGAGTTCAGGGACTACCGTTCCTCACGGCAGGCTGCGCGACGGCCAGACCTTCAATGATTGAAGATTCAGTTTCCGTCATGCGCAACCCCATCTCACCGCCAAAGTGGTACACCAAGCTATATGCCACCAAGTCTACGTCCACAGGCTCTCCCAGCTGCTTCTTCATGGAGGTTACGTCTCTATCGGTGATACCGCAGGGAACGATGTGATCGAAGCCCGAAAGGTCGGTGTTCACATACAGAGCCAGCCCGTGATAGGTGATGCCGCTACTTATCTTGACACCTATGGCGGCAATCTTCCGGTCCCCAGCCCAAACTCCTGTCAATCCCTCTATCAGCCCTGCCGTTATGCCGAAGTCGGCCAGCGTCCGAATGATTACACGCTCCAGGGTGCGGACGTACTTGACGGGACCACCCCACTCTCGTATGTCCAACACAGGGTACGCCACTAGCTGGCCGGGGCCGTGAAAAGTGACCTGGCCGCCGCGGTCTATCTCGTGGAGGGAAATACCAAGCTCCGAAAGCTCCACGTCATCCAGCATGACGTGGTCCCGGCTACCCCTGCGGCCTATGGTGTACACGGGAGGGTGCTCAAGGAGTATGAGGGTGTTGGGTTGCATCCCATCTGCTACTTCCTGGGCAAGGGCTCTCTGTACTTCCCAAGATTTCAGATATTCCACAACTCCCGCTCTGACTACTCGACATGTTACTGGAGGCGGCAATATGAATCACCTCAATATACAGACGTGTCAGGCCCCATAGCCTCAAGCCGGGCCTTCACCGATTGAAGAAATGCGCCGGACTCGGCCCCGTCAACAATCCGATGGTCGAAAGAGAGGCATATATTCATCATGGAGCGTATGGCGATAGCATCATTCAGCACCACAGGCCGTTTTTGTTTTGCTTCTGTAGTCAGGATAGCTGCCTGGGGATGGTTGATGATAGGCTGAGACACTATGGAACCCAGTGCACCCGTGTTATTTACTGTAAACGTGCCCCCCTGGACCTCCTGAAGTGACAACCTGCCCTGCCGAGCTTTGGCGGTCAGGTCGTGGACAATACGGGCCAGACCCGATATGCTCGATGAGTCCGCATTGTGTATGACAGGGACCACCAGGCCTTCCGGAGCGGCCACCGCAATGCCAACGTGGATACGTTTCTTCAGCGTAATCTTGTCACCACCCCATGTGGAGTTCAACATGGGATGCTGTTTCAAGGATTCCACCACTGCCTTGATAACGAAGGACAGGTAAGTAAGGGCCACACCCTCCCTTTGCTGGAACTCCGACTTGATGGCATCTCGATATTTGACCAAGCCATCTGCATCCACCTCGACCATGCTCCAGGCGTGAGGTATCTCAGTGGCACTCTTCATCATGTGCTGGGCTATGATGCGTCTGACGGGGCTAAGGGCTATGGTCTGGTCTTCAGATTCCTTCTGTTCGGGCGTTCGGCCCATCTTTGGTGGAAAGTCGAGGACCGTTCCGCCCATTCCAGCTTCAATGTAGGATAGAACATCACCTCGGGTGATACGTCCGCCCATACCGGTCCCGGTCACCATTGTCAGGTCAACATTGTGCTCACGGGCCAAACGGCGCACGGCGGGAGAGTGACGGGTGCGCTCCTCGCTCGGTCCCCGGACTGTGGTGGTCTCCTGGGACGTTTCAGGCTCCTCAACTCCCCCTCCGGTTGGCCCGACGGGCTTCACGTCCTTCAAAAGGTACCCGATGGTGCCCACCGATTCGGGGGCCTTCTCTCGAGCTACCTGAGCCTGACTTGGTGGTCCAGTGTGAGACACAGAAGGAGGCCCGGCCTCCTCCGTCTCTATCTCAGCGATAGGAGCGCCCATTGGGACCGTTTCTCCCTCTTCGGCAAGGATTCGGCTCAGCACTCCGTTGACGGGGGAGGGGACCTCCATAGTGACCTTGTCGGTAACAACTTCCACCAATGGGTCATACCTCTCCAATTTGTCTCCGGGTTGCTTTAGCCACTTGCCAATTATTCCTTCTATGACGGACTCGCCAACCTGGGGAAGGTCTATCGTTATGGCCATGTCATCATTCCTTCCCTGCCCTCTTCCCGTTTCCGCATCAAGGACCAGGAGATGGGGAATGTGCCGGAATCCCGGCCTATCTCCATCTGAAAGTAGGGGGGACTAATAAGCCGCCAGCTTTCTAAGGGCGGCAGCGATTTTGTCCGCATTCGGCATGTAGACATCCTCCAGCGTAGGTGCAAAGGGCATAGTAGGAATGTCGGGACCGCAGAGCCTGGTTACAGGGCCGTCAAGGTACTCGAAGGCCTCTTCGGCCAATAGAGCGGACACCTCGGCCCCCACGCCTCCGGTGATATTGTCTTCATGCACGATTAGCGCCTTGCCAGTTTTCTTGACCGAACTGAGGATTGCATCCCTGTCCAGAGGCTTGAGGGTGCGCAAGTCAACCACCTCTGCGCTCACGCCTTCCTGAGACAGGGTGTCTGCTGCCTCAAGGCAGTAGTGGAGCATCAGACCATAGGTCACCACTGTCACGTCGGTGCCGCTCCGCTTGACGTCGGCTTTACCTATGGGGAGGACGTACTCATCATCGGGGACTTCTCCCCGTACCAGGCGATAGGTCTTCTTGTGCTCAACGAACACCACCGGGTTGTTGTCTCTGATGGAAGCCTTGAGAAGCCCCTTGGCATCGTAGGGAGTGGCTGGGGCTACGACCTTGAGCCCGGGGGTATGAAAGAAGTAGGACTCAACATTCTGGGAATGGTAAAGGCCGCCGTGGATTCCTCCGCCGTAGGGTATTCTCACCACCACTGGCACGGGCAATTCTCCATTGGTGCCGTAGCATACCCTTGCTGCTTCACCGATGAGCTGGTTGGCAGCGGGCCAGAAAAAGTCGGCGAACTCTACTTCCGCAATTGGTCGCAACCCTCTGAACGCCGCACCGACCGCTATGCCAACGATGGATGCCTCAGCGAGGGGTGTATCTATCACCCGACCTTCGCCAAACTCCTCTACAAAACCTTGAGTAGCCAGAAAGACACCGCCGCGCTTCCCCACGTCTTCTCCCATAATGAAGACCGTGGAGTCCCGTGCCATTTCTTCGTGCATGGCCTCCCGGACGGCCTCTATCAGCGATTTTACGGCCAAAGGCCCCCCTTCTTATGGTGCGTAAACGTGGTCGTAGGTCGTGGACGAATCGGGGTAAGGAGCGGCATCGGCGGCGTCCGTAGCCTGGTCCACTTCTGATCTGGACCTGCGCCGTA
The DNA here is from genome assembly GCA_021296015.1 of Dehalococcoidia bacterium. Taxonomy (GTDB): domain Bacteria; phylum Chloroflexota; class Dehalococcoidia; order Lucifugimonadales; family JAGWBF01; genus JAGWBG01. The sequence goes on from JAGWBG010000130.1 coordinate 4,914, forward strand.
CCTCTTCGTCCTGCTGCTCGGTGAGAAGTTGCGCTTCCAGTATATAGGCACGGAGCAGTGTAATAGGGTCGCGTTTGCGGGCCTCCTCGACCTCTTCGCCGGGACGGTAGCGCCGGTCATCGTCATCGGTCGTGTGGGGCATGAACCGATCCACTTTCATTTCCAGAAGCACCGGCCCCTGGACCCTTGCACGGCTTATAGCCTCCCTGGTGGCCTCATAAACGGAGAAAAAGTCCATCCCGTCAATTATAATTCCAGGAAACCCGTACCCGGCTGCCCTGGCGGCCACGTTGTCTATTCTCATTTGCTTTTCCAGGGGGACCGAGATGGCATACCTGTTATTCT
>JAGWBG010000131.1 GCA_021296015.1 Dehalococcoidia bacterium
TTAGGTCAGAACTGGGACATCTTAGATTCCTCTCGCCTACGGCGGATTCGGAATGAGGGTTGGGTCATCGCCCCCTTTCCTGGACCAAGTGCAGGGCAAACTCTAGCCTTCTCTCGCCAGGGAAGGATGGGCTTTGAAAAGGCTCTTCTCCGTGGGACCAGAGACATGCCTTTCCGCGAGGTGCCCCCGGCGCTGCCCGAGACGTCCATAATTTGTGGACGCTGTGTCCCCTTATGTACTTCCAAATCAGCGATTACGTTGAGTATAATGCGGTCTGGCAAACACAGGGGCGAGCTAAATGGCCCGTTTATTGAGGAATGGTGCTGGATGGAAGACTTGATTATCTCCGCCAAGGTAATTCATAAGACCTACGACACCGGCACGGTGAAAGTCCGCGCCCTCCGGGGTGTGGATCTTAGTGTAAGGCGGGGTGAAATGTTGGCTATCATGGGGCCCAGTGGCTGCGGCAAGACGACCCTCCTCAACTGTCTCTCAGGCCTGGATGAGATTGATTCCGGCCAGGTAGTTATTGATGGCGTGGTGCTGCACGAACTCCACGACGACGAGCGCAGTGACTACCGTGCCCGCCGGATGGGGTTTGTGTTCCAACTGTACAACCTCCTTCCTGTCCTGAGCGCCGTCGAGAATGTGGAGATGCCCCTTCTAATCTCCGGTGTTAGCGCCACAGAGGCGCGCAGAAGGTCACTGGACGGATTGGACAGGGTCGGCCTTGCCGAGCGAGCGAATCATCTCCCGGCGGAACTGTCAGGGGGGCAGCGCCAGCGAGTAACCATAGCCCGTGCTCTGGTGAACGACCCTGCCATAATATGGGCCGATGAGCCCACGGGTGACCTTGATAGCGAGACCGCCAATGAAATCGTTGACTTGATGGAGCATCTCAACCGTACCAACGGCCAGACTTTCGTGCTTGTTACCCATGCGCCTGACGTTGGTCAAAGGACTCATCGTATTGTCCGTATGTCGGATGGGCTTATCGTGGACGATGGATATGGCTCGGGTGGCGTCAACAGCCGTGGCTAAGAAGTAGAAATTCCTCCCACCACAGGAGAGCAATGGAAGAGCTATTTGGCATCTCCATGAACATAATTATGGTGGTCCTGCTGGCCATCGTTCTACCGGCCATGGCAGTAGTTGCCGTGATGGCATGGCGCAACCGCATCATGCTGAAGATGGGCCTGCGCAACATCCCCCGCAGGCGTGCCCAGACCGTCCTCATCATCGTCGGAATAATGCTAAGCTCCGTGATAATGGCCGCTGCCTTCGGCACCGGAGATACCAATAGCTTCTCTATCCGCAACGAAGCCATCAGGGTACTGGAGAATATTGACGAGGTTATCATCTCGACCAGGGCCGACTCGGAGGACAACTTTGGCACCGGTTCATACATACCTTACGAACGGTTCGAGCAGATACAGAGAGATCTGGCCGGTCTGGATACCATTGACGGTCTGACTCCCGGCATAGCCGAAATAGTGCCTGTTGTAAATTCCAGGACCTCATTGAGCGAGGGACGAGCGAGGGTGGCAGGCATTGACCCTCACACCCTGGAGGGATTCGGCGCCATCAGTCTGGTTATCGGCGGCGAGGCTGGATTGGAGGACCTCCCGGAGGATGAGGTCTATATCAACAACGAGGCGGCCAGGGAGTTGGGAGCCGTTGCAGGGGATGTTCTCCTGGTGTATGTGGAGGGTGTGCCTCTGCAATTCAAGGTAAGAGGGGTTGTTGGTGAGGGTGGATTGGCAGGAGACAGCACCACCCTGGTTATGTCTCTGCAGCGTGCCCAGGACGTCTTTGACAGGCAGGGGGAGATTAACACCATAGCCGTATCGAACCCCGGGGATGAGGTTGCCGGGGGAGATTTGATCGAAGATGTAACACGTGCCCTCCGAGACCTCTTTGCAGATAGAGACGTGGNAGAGGACGTGCTCAAGGCCCTGGAGGAGAGGGAGAAGTCGCTGGACCTCGCTCTCCAAAGCGACTTTGCCCAGCTGCGGGACGAGCTTCGTCGAGAGAGTATGAGCGACCAGTTTATAGACCTTCTCGCCGATGACACTGTCTCCGATGAGGTGCTTGTCGCCCTTGACGGTGCAGGGCTGACAGAGGTCCAACGGGATGCTGATACCCTGTTTTCCGAGTTGGATGAGTTCAACGTCATTGCCGTGAAGCGGCAAGTGTTGGACGTGGCGGAGGAGGTTAGCAGCTTCGTGACCACCTTCTTCATAATCCTGGGGATGTTCTCCATAATGGTGGGTATCCTGCTTATATTCCTGATTTTCATCATGCTTGCGGCGGCTCGCAGGTCGGAGATGGGCATGGCCCGAGCGGTAGGGGCCAAGCGGCGCCACCTGGTGCAGATGTTTGTCTTCGAGGGCACGGCCTACGCAATAGTCGCTGCCGCAGTCGGAGTCCTGATAGGTCTGGGAGTAAGCGCTCTGATTACGTCATCAGTAAACCAGATTATCGCCGGTTTTGATGACGACTTCCGGTTTACCTGGCATGTTGAGGCGCGTAGCGCCATCATCTCCTACTGCCTTGGGATGTTCATTACCCTCGTTACCATATCCGTGTCATCCTACAGGGTGAGCCAGATGAACATAGTCCAGGCTGTGAGAGGACTGCCCGAGGTCACCACGGTCTCCAGCGTTAGCTGGCAGGAGGTTGTGCTTGTTCCCTTGCGAGCCATAGCGTTGCCCTTCCAACTTGCCGGGCGAGGTGTCCGCGACTTGGTGACTGTCCATCCCATGAGCGCCTTGACCTACCTCCCCAGGATGCTATGGGCCCTTCTGTCCATCCCCACGGCCATTATGGGGACCATCTTTCAGATATTTTGGCGTCCTTTCAGGCAGGGTTGGCTGGCCTTCCTCCTGGGCCTGCTCGTTACATGGTTAGGCATGGTTGGCGACCAGACGGCGCCCTTCAGGATTGGCGTTTCTCTGGTGATTCTGGGGCTTGGCCTTATGATGCGGACGGCGCTACAGCGCACCTCTATGCGTGATGAGGTGGGAGACCGCATCGCCTATACCTTCATCGGATTAGTCATGCTGATTTTCTGGATACTGCCCTTTGACATCGTGAGGAGCGTGGCTGGCGGAGACCTTGGCGGTGGTATTGAGTTGTTCTTCATCTCCGGAGTGGCAATGGTCGCGGCAGCAGTATGGACGTTGATGTACAACTCCGATTTGCTTTTGAAGGGGTTGAGCTTTGTCGTCGGGCACGTCGGCCAGTTGCGACCTGTGATGGTGACGGCTGTGGCTTACCCCATGAGCGCCAAATTCCGCACGGGCCTCACCCTTGCCATGTTCGCCCTTGTCATCTTTACTCTAATCGTCATGTCCATCCTGACCAACGCTTTTGACGTATCTTCCCTTGACCAGGAGACGGTCACCGGCGGGTGGGACATTGAGGGCACGCTGAACTTCAGCACTCCAATTGAGAACATAGACCAGGCCATTGACGAGGAGCCGGACCTGAATATCCAGGACTTTGAGGCTATCGGCGGCTACACCACAATACCCGTGCAAGCCCGCCAGATAGGGGTGCAGGACCAGCTATGGCGGGGATATGCTGTGCGGGCAGCCGATCAAAGTTTCCTCGAGGCAACCAATTACAAGTTCAAGTTGATAGCCGACGGCTATGGCCCAACTGATGAGGATGTATGGGAAGCTCTGAGAGCTGACCCCTCTCTGGCCGTAGTTGAGGCTTTGGTAGTGCCAAGGAGGTCCGGCTTTGCCGAAGGTAACGCCTCATTTCAGATGGAGGGCTTCTTCTACGAAGACGACACCATGCCCGCTACAGATATAGAAATTAGAGAGCCGCGCACCGGTGAAATTGTTCCCCTCAAGGTCATTGGCGTGCTGAACCAGCTTACCGATGACTTCGGCGTAATTGGCGTCGGCATGTTCACATCCAAGGCCAACCTGGATAACTCGATACCCTTCCCGGTCCCTATAATCACCTACAGGTTCAGGGTGGCTGAAGGCCTTGACGTAGGAGAGGCCTCCAGAGGCCTGGAGGCGTCATTCCAGGAACATGGCATGGAGACCGTTGTGCTGGAGGAGGTGATTGAGGAGAATGCTGCGGCTAACAAGGCGTTCAACTACATCTTCACCGGCTTCATGGGCCTGGGATTGCTGGTGGGGATTGCGGCCCTGGGGGTGATTAGCCTGAGGGCCGTTGTGGAGCGTCGCCAGCAAATTGGTGTGCTGAGGGCCATCGGATACCGTCGCAGGATGATTCAGCTAAGTTTCCTGTTGGAATCCTCCTTCATAGCCTTGCTGGGGGTGGCAATCGGGGTGGCACTTGGGACGGTTATATCCTACAACATTGTCAGCGACGTCAGGGAGCGCGAGAACGTTGAGACCCTTCGATTCAGTATTCCGTGGCTTCAGATTGTCATTATCATAGCGGTAGCCTACGTGTTTTCTCTGATAACCACTTTCTTGCCTGCCCGGCAGGCATCCCGTATATATCCCGCCGAGGCCCTGCGCTACGAATAAGGGGCGCACAGCCGTGCGCCCCCCTAAAACCATTGGTTGCTCGGTGCTTACAGTGCGTCTGCTCCAGCCCGGGCGCAGTCCTCGTCCTGCTGGCTAGTCCCGCCGCCCACGCCGCAAGCTCCCTCGACCACGCCATTCCGGACTATGGGCACGGCTCCCTGGCCGCCGGGAATCATGTGACCTCCTGCCGCTGCCGCGATGCCTCGTGGAGTGGCGGCATCGGGCGAGATGTCGCCACTGGGTCTCCCGAATGCGGCCGATGCAACGGCTTTGCCCTGAGAACCCAGTGCGCTGGCCCAGATGGCGCCGTCCATGCGACTGAATGCCTGCAGTCGTCCACCTGCGTCAACCACCGCAACGCTTATCTTGATATTGATCTCTTCCGCCTTCGCTATAGTTGCCTGGACGATTCGATTTGCTTCCGCTGAGGTAAGAGCCATAATATGACCTCCTTAGTAGTTAGTTCTTCGGGCACGCCAATTATACAGTACCAATTTACCGTCGGCAATCGAGATTCAGGTATACGATTGCAATACCCGCCAGCACGTCGTAAGCTTGGTCTTGCGAAAAGGCCCGTTATCAGGGAGCGGTATGGTTCGGGAGGGTGATTCGGTCATTGGATATTTGACCACCCTGGGCCGTGTGAGCGGTAGGCCCCACATAGTAACTCTCCGCCTAGTGTACCACGGTGGCAAGTTCTATGCCTCGCGCAGGGATACGGCCAGCGACTGGTGCCGCAACCTGATGGCTGAACCCAGGGTCACGATACGGTTGGATGGAGAGGAGATCAGGGCAACGGCCAGGGTGATAGATGACGTTGAGTTGGCCGGGAAGGTCTCCGGCCTCAAATATCGGGACCAGCGAGCGTTGAAACCCAGAGTAATCGTAGAGATGGTCCCCGGTGCCGGGTAGGGTAAACATCATGGTGGACGGTATCGGTTCCTTCAAAAGGGGCAACGAAACGGACCTCACCTATGGGCTGAAGTGGGCGGCCTGGGAGTGGCTATATAACTGTTCCGGCTGCCGCTCCATCGGGCTGGAGGTGAAGCTGGAAGGTCCCGCCGGAAGGGTGATAGACGTGGTTGGAGTAGGCCGGGGAAATATCATCTACGCAATTGAGATCAAGGGTAGCAGGGCCGACCTGTTCAGGGACGACCACGGCCCCGATGACCAGGCGAAGCTCGTGTCCAGGCGGCCTGTGGTTGAGCAGCGCAGGGAGTTGGTCGAGGAGATATTTCGCAGGGCTACCGAATTTGCCCGGCAGGAGGACCCCGATAACTGGGAGAGCACGGAAATCTATCGCCAGGCCAAGGCCGACCATGAGCGGGTTACCCACCAGGAGGCTGCCTACAATCAGAGGTTGGAGAGGTACAGCATAAAGTTCAGGGACGCCAAATTCCTGGCATTGGCGGACTATCACTACATCATGGCCCCCAAGGGACTCATTCGCCGCCACGAGGTCCCGCCCTGGTGGGGCCTCTTGGATGACACGTCCGCCGTTGTGGTCCCCGCTCCCCGCAAGGATATACGGAAGAACACGGGCTTCATCTCCAACGTGCTGAGGGCCATCGGCAGAGCCAACACTTCCTCCATGATGCGCCAATACCGGGTGACCTTCCAGGAGAGTGGAGCAGTTTTCCCGGATAGATGCTGGGAATACTGAGAAGTCCCCTGACTTCGGCATTTATTAGGACAGTCTTCGCCCACGATGTTATACTGGGGCGGGTAGTTTGACAGTAAATTAGATAGGGAGAGAGATGACCGAAGAATCGTCAAGCCCCTTTCCCCAGTTCGACTTCATGCGCCATGATGAGAGCGACGATGGCCTGTTTTACCAGGAACCGAGGCTGGTGGTGCACATTGACGACCAGGCCATAGCGGCTGTTGGCGAGCTTTTCAGGGAGGTCATATCCCCCAACTCGGTGATTCTCGACCTGATGAGCAGTTGGAGGGCCCACTGGCCCGCTGGCCATGCTAAGTCCCGTATGTCAGGGCTGGGACTCAATGACGTGGAGATGAGGGAGAACCCGGACCTGGATGACTACGTTGTACATGACCTGAACAAAGACTCTCATCTGCCTTATGATGACAACACCTTTGATGCGGTGGTTATAACGGTATCAGTACAGTATATTGTCAAGCCCGTCGAGGTGTTCAGGGACGTTCATCGCATTCTCAAGCCCAACGGGATTTTTCTGGTTATCTTCTCCAATCGCATGTTTTTCACCAAGGCGGTGAGGATATGGACGGTCAGCAACGACGAGTACAAGATGGACCTGGTGGCCTCCTACTTTTACCATGCCGGTGGCTACGAGGACTTAAGTGGTATGTGCCGCAACCCTAACCGGGGCGACTTTGAGGACCCGTTGTACGTTGTGATGGCCCGAAAGCCTTCGCAGGGCTAGAGGCGCTTCCTCATCTGCACGTGCTCTATACCGACTTCCAGGAACCTCTCGCCCTCTTCGATATAGCCGTGTGAGGCGTAGAAGTCTCTGACGTACGTCTGGGCGTGCAGTACGGCCTCCTTTATTCCCCGATGCCTGGCTGTCTCTTCCAGGGCCGTCAGGATATGACTGCCGATGCCTTTGCGACGCCAGGCTTCGTCAACCGCCATCCGTCCAATCCTGGCCTCCCCCGAATCCAGGTACAATACGCGGC
>JAGWBG010000132.1 GCA_021296015.1 Dehalococcoidia bacterium
ATATATTCAGGCGGATTAGGCTACTCCAAAGATGACCTGGTCTTGCTGAGGTCTACGGGGACAATCTAGCATATTATGAAAAAACCACTGGAAGGAATAACCGTTGTTGGCCTGACCGAAGTGTGGGCCGGTCCCATGGGTTGTACCCTTTTGGGAGACCTGGGAGCGCAGGTTATAAGGGTGGAGTCCTTTCCCCGCACGTCTTACACCCGGGCCCTGGGCAGGGCTAGCAGCAGCGGTTACACCAACAACGACGCCAGCGCGCCACGGCCTTGGGACCGAGGTGCGATACACAACCAGGCCAATCGCAACAAGTATAGCGTTACCCTAAACCTGACTCATCCTAGCGGGCTGGATATATTTAACAAGCTGATAAAGCTCAGCGACGTGTTTGCCGAGGCTTACACGGCGGGAACTGCTGAAAAGCTGGGCATAGACTATGGTTCTGTAAAACAAGTCAAACCCGACATCATCATGGTATCCATGCCCGGCTGGGGGGTGGAAGGCCCGTACAAGGGCTACGTTAGCTTGGGAAGCTCCCTTGACGGTTTCAGCGGCCATCACTCCCTCAGAGGCTATCCTGACACCGATGCCAGTGTTACACGTAACATAAACCACACCGATGCCGTTGGGGCCGTCAACCTGGCCTTTGCCGTCCTGGTAGCCCTCCACCACCGGACTCGGACCGGAGAAGGCCAATGGATAGATATTTCCCAGGTCGAGTCCTTTGTACCCCACCTGAGCAGACCTGTAATGGACTATATGATGAACGAGCGGGCGGAGCTACGCCCCTTTGGCAACCGGGACCACTATATGTCGCCTCATGGCTGCTACAGGTGCCTGGGAGAGGATAACTGGGTGGTCATCACCGTATCCTCCGACCAGGAGTGGAAGGCTTTCTGTGGCGCGCTGGATGACCCGGAATGGACCAGGAGCGACAAGTTTGCAGACCCACTCAGCAGGTATGAACACCAGGATGAAATGGACGCCCATATCCAGGAATGGACACGGGACAGGAACAAGATAGAGGTTATGCACCTCCTCCAAAAGGCGGGAGTGCCTGCTGAAGCTGTCATGGATGAAGCGGACCTGTACGCGGACCCACATCTGAAGGATAGAGGGTTCTTCGAGAAGGTGGCCCACCCTTTCATAGGGGAGTACAGCTATCCGGGTTACCTCTGGAAGTTCAGCAAGATGTATGAGCCTGTCCGAATACCACCGGCCGGCCTTGGTGAGCACAACGAGTATGTCTACGGGACCATGCTGGGGATGAGCGCTGAAGAGATAAGCGACCTGGAAGCTCAGGGTATCATAGGCAATGAGGTCGTTGCCTGAGCATACTTATTGGAGACATTTATCCTGTCCACTAAAAAAGGAGGCTAAACCATGACTACAAGCTCCATTGACCCCAACCGAATCCTTCTCACCGGAGAGAACCCTTACATACGCCTCAGCGAGACCGACGACGGCCCGGTGACCACCGATGCCAGCTTCTGGCGCATTATCTTCTCTCCGGGTGGCCCTGGACATGTGCTGTTCCTTCAAAGCGAGCTTACCAACAATGAGCCGAGGGTTTACACCGACAATATAAACATGACTCGCTGGCTGCAAGAGGGAATCCAAGGGTCCATTAACGCTACCTTCGGCAATCTGGAGCTACCCGCAATTGAGGCATCCTTCAAGAGTTCCGGCGACATCCGTTCCTTCTGGACGGAGCATATCAAGACCAGGGATGAGGAAGTTGACCTGACCTGGTACGAGATTGGAGAGCCTTTTCTGAGCCACAGTTTGCCGGGAAGCAACCCCCAGCGGCCCTACGGCGTAGCTACAGTCTTGATTCCGGCCAACGGCGCCCGGCTCACCATCAACGGCAGGTTCGCCAAGGGCCGCCCCTTCCCACGCCAGAGAGAGGACCGCAAGCACAGCACATGCGCCCTGGCTTTCTCGGAATCCTGGACGCTTCCTTACTAAAAGAGACCTTTGCAAGACCCCTTGCAAAGGCTATGTAAAGAGATGAAAATGGCGGGCCCGTCCTGCCTGTGCTTGCCCGCACGCAGATAGGCTCTCTCACTGTCACTCCGGCCAGGGGTGGCGTCTAGGGAGTGGGTGATAAGTGCCATACTACCAGGTTCCGGACATATATCGTAGTACGGGGCAAGCTCTTCGCTGGAACGACAGTTAGGGTACCATATTCGTCTCCGCGTCTCCTGAGCCTAGAAAAGAAACAGGCCTGAAGGCCACGTATTCTCTCTATATGTGTAGGCAGCGCTGGACGTAAGACCTACCGCGCCGAGAATACTAGGGGTTCCTCAGGCCTGTTTTCGTGTAGCATCTACATGCGGAATAGAGTGACCCTGCCGGGGTTAGTCGCTAACTTCTACTCCTGCCTCAACGGCTGTCGGCGGTGCCCACCCCCATGGATGAAGCCCCTCGCCCGGCTCAATCACCTGTCCACTCTTGATAGTGGCTACGGGCACCAGCGCCTTGGAGCCGACTCGACTCACACCGATTGCATCGGTAAGTTGCCAGCGACCTTCCAGCACTTCCAGTACCGAGACGTCGGCCTCTCGTCCCACCTCCAGGCTGCCCGACCGGTGTTCGATACCCAGGCCCTTTGCCGGATTTACGGTAGTCATTCGGACCACTTCCTCCAGGGAGAAGCCCAGGTCGAGGAAGAAGGCCATGTACTCCAGCAGCCCCCGGGTGGAGACGGCGCGCATACCGACGCCGGATTGAATCTCAATGTCGGTGCCGATGGTATCCGGTATGAGTCCCTGAGACAACACGGCCTCGGCTCTCTCCCAGCTAAAGTTGAAATCGCCATACGCTGGGTCCAGAATAACGCCACGCTCCTGGGCTTCCTTCAACTCCGGGAACAGCTTCCCTTCAGGGTCCAGGGCGGCCCCGTTTAGAGGACTCAATACGTGTGTGATGATGTCCCCGGGTTCCAGCATAGATAAGGCCTGGCGGGTCACCTCAGGCGACGTGGGTATCTGGTCCTTTGGACCTATGTCGCCAATGTGCATCATTATCCTGATGCCTGCTTCCCTGGCTGCGGCCCTGGCCGCTTCCACGTGTCTCAGGCCCATTGCCTGGACCGTCCGGGGGTATACAAGTACCTTGACCCCTTTGACTAGTCCGGGACGCTCCTGGGCAACTTTGACCACGCCGTCCACGTCAATGTCAGATTCCTCGGTCATCATACCGCTGCTGCGGTCCCGGAAGATGCTGAGGAACGAGTAGACCTTGGTCTGGGCCTGTTCGAGGACAACTTCTGAGAAGTCTTGAAAGTTACCCGGGCCGGGGCTACCGGCATCTGCAACGGTGGTCACTCCGCCAAATACCCCGGCCATATCCGGGTGGTTAATGTTACGTTCACGTACCGGGGCGAAGACGTGGGTATGAATATCAATGAGCCCGGGCGTGACAATCTTTCCTGCCACGTCAACTACTTCGGCTGCCTCTGTCTCAGCGATGGAGGGTGACAACTGGCTAATCTTATTGCCAGTGATGGCCAGATCCATCCTCTGGTGAATGATCTGGGAGGGGTCTAGAATAGTCCCACCCTTCAATAGCAAGTCGTACATGACAACTACCTCCGGCTACTATATGGTTGAGGCAGTATAGCACGAAAGCCCCTGCACAGCAAGGAACCCTGCGCCCATAAGCTATCTCTCTAGCGTCGGAACTCCACCTTGCGAAAGGCTTCCGCGTACTCGAACTCGGAGCCTTGAGCACCTTGTCTGGCCCGCTCTCTCACCGACTCTCCCACTTCGCGTTCTGGACGCTCGGAGACCTGGCTATGATGGCACATGAGGGCCTTTATTTTCATGTCAATGGTATTGCTAATGTCTGTGAAAGTGTCCGGGGTATCCGGTGCCCAGAACAGGACTATACCCGTCTTGTGGGGTTCAAGGCCCTCTTCGGCGAATAGCTCCCCGAAGTGCAGAAAGTCTCTGGCGTAGGGAAAGGCGGCATCTGCGGCCACCTGCCCTGCAATCCGGTGGTCTCTGTGCCAGTGGGAGACCCGCCGGTAAGGGTCGGGACACAGCAATATATCGGCGCGTGTGCGTCTTATGGCCCGGACAATCTCCTTGCGGAACTCACCTGTGTCCTCCAACTCGCCGGCCGGGTAGCGCAACGTGACCACTTCTTTAACCCCCAGGACCGCAGCTGCCTCCATTTGCTCCTTCTCCCTTATTGCGGCCAACTGCTTTCGGGTCATTTCAGGGGCATCGGAGCCTTTCCCGCCGTCCGGGCATAGAACGTAGTGCACCTCAGCCCCGTCTTAAATCCACCTGGCAACGGTGCCGCCGCACCAACCCTCGGCATCCTCGGGATGAGGTATAACTACCAGTGCTACTCCGGGCGTCTCTATCATCTACTCACCTCCGGACTCTGGCCTTGTACACGAAATGATACTCTGCTACAATATAGCGCAGGTGTCAAGTCCCTCCTTAACCATAAGAGACCCGTCACGTTTGCGTAGAGTCCATGAATGACCCCTCATCCTGCTTCCTTCTAGACAGAAAAGGAATACCGGGAGGCTGGCAATGAGGGCCACCATACAATCCCCATAAAAGACCGCTCATAGGTCAAAGGTCATTTCACTTACCTGCCGGAGGGCCTAGCTTTGGCAATACGCAGTTTCACCTGGGCAGACTTTTACGAACTCCTCGATTTTATAAACTTGACGCGCAATTCTTCCGGTGACAGTCTTGGTTTGAGTCCAACATCTCTGAGAGAGGAACTGGCTCGCCCCGGACTTTCTCCGGAAGAGAACTGCCATCTTTTTGTGGATGAACGTGCGACTCAGGAAGGCAATGGTCTCTGGGCCTATTCTATTCTGCATCCCGAGCTGAAAATAGGCAGGTCTGTTCTTGAGTTGGGTGTCCACCCGAGTCTGAGCGAGCCCGGTGCGGAGAAAGAGGTTATTAGCGTTGCCGTCTCACGTTCCAGGTCTCTCGGGCCCTCAATACTCCACATAGGTGTAACTCCCTCCGAATATTGGGAAGCAACGATGAAAAGCGAAGGGTTCTCTCTCTCGCGGTGTTACTGGTTGATGAGATGGCAGGGGTCTGAAGTACCTTCCACAGATTTGCCACTCGGGTACGGTATAGAGAGCTTCCAGCCCGGAGATGAGGTACGCCTCACCAGGGTGCAGAACGCCTCCTTTGGTGGTTGCTGGGGGTTCTGTCCTAACACGGTGGAAGAGGTCAGCTAAGGT
>JAGWBG010000133.1:0-5219 GCA_021296015.1 Dehalococcoidia bacterium
GTTGACGGGGATAATCAACTTGGCTGCATCTATACCCTTTTCGGATAGCTCAACCATGTTGAAAGTGCCCACGTCCGGAGTGACGAACACGGCCAGGATTGCCACCAGCATAAAAGCGCTGCCCAGAATGGTGAAAATGAGGAACTTCATCGCCGAATACTCTTTGCGACCCGTTCCCCAGATGGATATAAGCAGGTACATGGGCAGCAACTCCAACTCCCAGAAGAGGAAGAACAGGAGGAAGTCCAGAGAGGTAAACACTCCCATTACCGCGGTCTGTAGCACTAACAGCCAGACGAAGTATTCTCTAACCCTGAGTTGAACGCCCCACGAGGCGAGCACGGCACAAAAGCCCAGTATCCCGGTGAGCAACACCATCGGGGCGCTCAGACCATCCACTCCAAGATGATAGCTGGCCTCAAAGGACTGGTTATTGAAGAAGGAGCCGTCGCCTATCCAGTTGAACTTATCAATCATCTGGAACCGCTGAGCGCCGTCACCATGATTAAAGAGGGAGAATACGACGATGGCTAATACCATGTCTGCCAATGCGACTGCGGTTGCGAATAGCCGGACCCTCCGGTCGCCCCTTACCAGTAAAGCGACGACCAGAGCGCCCACCATCGGCAGGAACACCGTCGCAGTGAGCAGGCCGTTAAACTCCTCCACCTAGCCTATTGCCCCCATATCAGAAATGCTCCCACTATCAGCGTAACTCCCACGGCTACGACTACGGCGTAGCCCTGTACCTGTCCGGTCTGAAAAACGCTGATGGCTCGACCTATATTGCGAGATACCCAGCCCACAAACTCGGCAACATTGTCAACGATTCTCGAATCGAACCAGTCCATGGTACCGGCAAAGACCTTGTAGATGCCCCTGGATACGATTTGGCCCTCGTAGAGGTGGTCCATATAGTACCTCTCGGAGAGTAACTTATGGATTCCTCTAAATGGACGGCCAACTGCTCCCAGAGGCAGCCTGGGACTAAGGTACATGGCCGTCGCTATCATTATGCCCACCCCTCCGACAATAACGGATATTACTGCCAGGGAAAGGCTGAATTTCTCCACGTGCAGACCAGGCAGAGTGACGAAATTGCTGAACCAGTGGGCCTCTATTCCAAGGAACTTGTCGCTGACTCCCAGAGGGTTGGCAACATAGCCGGATACAACGGCCCCTACAGCCAGCACCAGCATTGGCAGCACCATGAACACAGGAGACTCGGCCAGCTGTACTTCATGGGATGCCCCTGCCGTGCTTCCTTCGCCTCTCTCCTCCTGCTCCCGCTGCACCCCACCTTTGAAGTCCCCGTGAAAAGTCATGTAAATCATCCTGAAGGAGTAGACAGCAGTGAGGAACACACTAACCATAAGGAGCCAGAATACTATGGTTGCCACGGAACCATCCCCCCTCCAGGCGTGGAGGAGGATTTCGTCCTTGCTCCAGAAGCCGGCAAAGGGGAATATCCCCACAAGGCTGAGGGACCCTATTACCATCGTTACATACGTCCAGGGCATAATCTTTCTCAGTCCGCCCATATACCTCATGTCGAAGGTGCCGGTGGCGTGGTTGACGCTGCCCGCTCCCATGAACAGGAGGGCTTTGAAGAAGGCATGGTTGAACAGATGGAATATGGCAACACCATAGGCCCCTATTCCCAAGGCCGCAATCATGTAACCCAGCTGGCTCACGGTCGAGTAAGCCAGGACCCGCTTTATATCGTTCATAACCAAGCCCATTGTGGCGGCGAAGATGGCAGTAAACGCTCCGACCATAGCCACTGCGCTCATGGCGTCGGTGGAATGCTCAAACACGGGGAAGAACCGCGCTACCAGGAAAACCCCGGCAGCCACCATAGTAGCGGCGTGTATCAAGGCGCTGACCGGCGTGGGGCCTTCCATAGCGTCGGGGAGCCACACGTGGAGGGGGAACTGGGCCGATTTGCCCACGGCTCCCGCAAATATCCCGACCGCCAGCCAGGTAGCAGCCATCCCTGCCGGAAGGGCCTCACCCGCGTTAATATCGGCTATCGCCAGGCTTGAGCCGTTGAAGAACAGGTAGAGTATGGCAATCAGGAATCCAAAGTCGCCTATCCGCGTGACTATAAAGGCCTTCTTTGCGGCTGCGGCTGCGGCGGGGCGGTTGAACCAGAAACCGATTAGCAGGTAGGAGCACACGCCCACCAATTCCCAGAACACGTACATCTGAACGATGTTGCTGGATATTACCAGTCCCGCCATAGAGGCGGTGAACAAACACATTATGGCAAAGTAGCGGGAGTAACCCGGGTCCCCTCGCATATAGCCCAGAGAGTATATCTGGACCATGAGGCTTACCCCGGTTGCTACCACCAGCATCACCGACGTGAGGGGGTCTACCGTTACGCCCAGACTGATGTTAAGACTCCCCACGGTAAGCCACTCGTGGAGGGGGAAATCTAGTGTGACTTGGTCAGTGGCAGATGTAATGGCCGATTGAAGTGCCCAGGCGGAGAGTGCCAGTGACCCGGCAATGGCGATGATAGCGATGAGGCCGCTTTGCTGGGGAGAGTTGTTGAAGAATGGCCTAACGACAAGGGCAATAAACAGGAAAGCTCCAAGGGGTAGAAAAAAGATAGTCCATACGGCCGCTTCTGGGATCATATCACAGCTTCCTCAGTATCTCCTCTGCGACGTGCTCTCTGCCTCTCGGAACCATGATTCGGAAAGGGCCTCGCTCTCCCCAGTCGAGGATGTCACCCTCGGGAAGTATCCGCGCGGGCAGTCCCTCTCCCTCGAAGACGTCCTTCCACATCTGCGCGGTCATCAGGTTCGGCACCTTTTTGAACTCTATCCACATGCTCTGCTATCGCCTCTAGGGTCCTTCATTGATGAGTGAATGAATATCTAAATCAGTCCATCCCATCATTCCCGCCTGCCCGCCTCTGGCGGGTGAAAACGGGAATCCAACACGCCTCACTCTGGACTCCCGCTGTCCACGGCGAGCTTCGACTTTCGCGGGAGTGACGATACGGTTTAGCAACTCATTCACGCCTCAGTAATTTCCCAGCCTATGGGCCGGATTTAGATTCTTCGTCCGGACGCTCCTCAGAATGACAACTAAAGGACCCTGCTATCGTCTCATAATACTGGCCTCGCTCACGTCCACCGTCTCCCGGTTACGGTAGAGGGCTATGACTATGCCCAGTCCCAGGGCTATCTCCGCCGCCGCAACGGTGATGACGAAGATAGCGAACACCTGGCCTGTGAGCATCCGCCCAAGCTGCTCCTCCACTCCTACCGGCACCACGTACTTGGCAAAGGCTACCAGCGCTATGTTTACGGCGTTGAACATCAGCTCTATGGACATAAGGACCGTTATCACGTTACGCCGGGCAAGCGCCCCATACAGTCCTATGCAGAACAATATTGCCGAAAGTACGAGGAAATGTTCAAGTCCCATAGCTATCTCTCTCGCACCAGGACGAGCGCCCCAATTATGGCGGCCAGGAGCAGCATTGACGCTATCTCAAAGGGAAGCACGAAATCGTTGATTAGTAGCTCCCCCAGGCCGGACCGGTCTGAACCGGGTATATCTCCGCGCATCTCATCGGGAATCCCGCCGATGGTATGGGTCTGCACCACCTCCACGTTGTCCTGCAACTCCCGGGACTGGTCCTGCAAGAGATTCCAGTCGGTGTCCACCGCAACAAACACCAAGGCGGCCAGCAATAACACCGGGAACAGGACCGCTGCCGGCTGAAGGCGGTTGGGAAGGTTTCCCTGCTGCACCTCTCGGGTCAGCATTATAGCGAAAATAATGAGGATAGCGATGGCCCCGGCATATATTAGCACCTGCACCACTGCCAGAAACTCGGCGTTCATCATTACAAAAAACCCGGCCACCGCCAGAAACACCACCACCAGCAGGAGGGCTGCCCTGAAGATGTCCCTCAACAACACGACCCCGAGTGCGGCCGCCACACTGCTCACGGCCAGCACCCAGAAGATTACTTCCTGAAAGGCCATCTACCGGCTCTCCTTCTCACCATTGCCGGGTCGAGGAAATCGGGCACCCGCTTTCTCTCCCTCGTGCCATCTCCAGTCCTCCCGCCCAGCCTCACGCCAGGACCTGGGCTTGCCCTCGTGGGGATTATAGCTCTCCTTCTCCAACTGGGGCCGGAACCACGCGCTGGGGCGCTTCTCCGCCTGGCGCAGCTCTTCGATATTGATAACCAGGTCTTTGCGCTGGTATCGTCCCCGCTCGAACCCGCTGCCCATGAATAGCGCGTCGTATGGGCAAGCCTCTACGCACAGCCCACAGAACATGCACCGGCCAATGTCTATGTCGAATACCTCCAGCTTATACTTATCTCCCTCCTGAGGGGCGGAGCCGCTGGGGTCGGTCACGATACGAATTATGCCCAGAGGGCAGTACTTGGCACAGGAGGCACATCCGGTACACCGTTCCTCGTACCACGCAAACTCCTCTCCCCGGAAGCGTGGGTGTTGGGACACTCTCTCTTCCGGGTACTGGATGGTAAAGGGTTGTCTTCTGAGGTTTTTCATAGTGACGAGCAACCCCTTTAGCAACCCCAGACCGTACATATTAATCAGCCTCCATCCGACTCCGCCGAAACGGCGGGGGTAGCCGATGCTCCTGACAACGATGCCCTGCGTGTGGTCTCCGGAACCGTGGTTCTAGCTGGCGGTCTTACCTTCTCCTTTATAGCGTTGGCGAAGAACGCTATGGCAACCACCGCCAATGCCATGTTTATCGCCGTCATAATTCCCAGGTCACCCCTGGAGAGCGCTCCAGTAACGTCATCTCGCAGGAAATACACCTGGATGGTAGTGGCAAAGAGGTTTATCAAGCTCAGCGGGAAGAGGAATTTCCAGGCAAATGCCATTATCTGGTCCACCCTCAAGCGGGGGAACGTAGCCCTAACCCAGATGAACAGGAAGACAAAGAAGATGATTTTCAGAAGAAACCATAGTGCGCCTAGCTGGCCGGATAGGAATGGCCCCGACCAACCGCCCAGGAATAGTGTGGCCATCACCGCGGACGCGGCAAGTACCCCGCCGAACTCCCCCGTTTGGATAAGCATAAACATCATACCGCTATACTCGGTGTGACACCCGGCGGTAAGCTCCGATTCGGCCTCTACCAGGTCAAAGGGGGTACGGTTGAGTTCCGCTGAAATGCCAAGCATGAAGATGAAGATGCCCAGAGGTTGG
>JAGWBG010000133.1:5233-5618 GCA_021296015.1 Dehalococcoidia bacterium
TGGGCACTGACCACGTCGGTCATCCTCATAGAACCCGTAATCAGGACTACACCCACCAACGACAGCACCACGGGTATCTCGTAGCTTATGAGCATCGCCACGCCGCGCATGGCCCCGAACATCGCATACCTGTTACCTGACGACCACCCGCCCATGAAGATTGCCAGCGTGCTGACGGAGGAGATGGCTATTATGAACAGGACACCTATGCTCAGGTCGGCCAGAACGGTGTTTCTGGCAAAGGGGACTACCGCCAGCATCAGAATCACGGGTGAGACCATGATTATCGGCACCAAGGTAAATGCTATACGGTCGGCCCCCCGGGGAATCAGGTCTTCCTTGGTAATGAGTTTTACCAGGTCGGCGATGGGCTGGAGAAGGCCAA
>JAGWBG010000133.1:5683-6221 GCA_021296015.1 Dehalococcoidia bacterium
GCCGTTGACCAGGATGAACATTATGATGAAACCCGACAGGAAGTAGTCCAGGGCGCAAAGCTGTGACGGGAGGACCTCGCCAAGCCCATTGTATATGTGGCGAAATAGTACGCTGTCATAGAGGAGACCGGAATCGAGATGACATTTCATCGGTCAACCTCTCCCATATTGATGTCAACGCTACCCAGGGAGACTATCATGTCGGCCAGCTTCCAGCCCACCAGCAAATCCTTGATAACCGTGAGATTAAGCAGGGACGGGGAGCGTATTTTGCAACGATACGGAGAAATCCCGCCGTCGCTCACCAGATAGAACCCCAACTCGCCCTTGGGGGACTCGACTCTCCCGTAGGCCTCAGCCCCGGCAGGCGGCCTGAGCACCAGGGGTAGCTCCGCACGCACGGGGCCGTTGGGTATCTGCTCCACACACTGTTCTATTATTCTGAGGCTCTGACGTATCTCCTGCATCCGCACCCTGATGCGGTCAAGGTTATCGCCATTGGTTCCCTCTGGCTCGGCTAACTCGACACGGTGGTAGA
>JAGWBG010000133.1:6229-7120 GCA_021296015.1 Dehalococcoidia bacterium
TCCCATCGGAGGCCGCTGCCCCTCAGTACCGGCCCACTGGTAGAGCCGTTTATAGCCCGCTCCAGGGGTAGAATGCTCACGTCCCTGACTCTGACAATGATAATCTCGTTTTGTATAAGGAGTTGTTCCAACTCGCTTATGTAGGATGGCATGTCCTGGAGGAACTGTCTGAGTCGAGGCCAGAAGTCATCCGGCGCATCGAAGTATACGCCCCCTGGCCGCATGAAGCTCACGGTTACGCGCGCACCGCACAGCATCTCAAAGAGGTCAAGGATTCTCTCCCGTTCCCGGAAGCAATACATGAGAGGTGTTCCCAATGCCCCAAGGTCCTGGAGGAAGAACCCGGTGGCCACAAGATGGCTGGCTATGCGCTGAAGCTCGGCAGCTATGACTCGGAGATATTGGCCCCTTTCGGGAACTTCTATGCCCATGAGCTTCTCGACGGCAAGGCAGTACGCCTGATTGTTGGTCATAGACGCCACGTAGTCCAGCCGGTCTGTGAGGGTAATTATCTGGACGTAATTACGCTCCTCGGCAAGCTTTTCGGAGCCACGGTGCAGGTAGCCGAAGACAGGCTCAACGTCGAGTATCACCTCTCCGTCAAAGGTAACACGCAGTCTGAAAACGCCGAGGGTGCTGGGATGCTGAGGGCCGATATTCATGGTTACCGGCTCTGTCCTGATAGGCACGGCGGTTTCACCTCTCTCTAACTCGCCCCTTCTAGAGAGCGAGAAGCAGGTCTAGTACTGAACGGTGTCCTCAAAGTCCTTGCGCAGGGGATGTCCCGGGAAACTTTCCCACAGCATGAGTCGTTTGAGATTTGGGTGACCCAGAAATCGGACTCCCATAAGGTCCCACATTTCCCGTTCCTGGTAGTCGGCTCCTTGCCAA
>JAGWBG010000134.1 GCA_021296015.1 Dehalococcoidia bacterium
AAGGCCGCCGGTTATGAGGAACCCCCCACCCACACCGAAAAAGCCGCTCAAGGTTCCTACCATGAGACGCAGAAGCAACAGAAGCGCCGGGTTTACCTCCACTCCCGCGTTGGGGAAAAGCATGTCTTTCCTTACAGTCAGTGATTCTTACTTGCGCGAGAGGAGCCTGGGAACGCTATTTTGAGGACCGTTTCCCAGAAGGAATACAGTCCCAACGATATGACGATTACCACTCCCAGAACGAACAACGCCCAGAGTGCAGGGCTGTTTGCACTAAGGTCCTTCAGGAAATCGCTGATGGACTCGTACATCTCTTATAAGGCTGCCTTACACACCTGCACGAAATACCCGCGGGAAACGCACCGGGGTGACAGGGGCACGACTAGGGCGTTTTGTCACCGGGAGAGGAAAGCGTTCAGGGCTTTTGCCATCTCATCGGGTTTGTGGTAGCCGATGTCGTGGATGGTATCAGGTATCCATTCTACCCTACAGTCTCCGATGGCCGACTGGGCAGCATCGGCCATCTCACGACGCATCCTGGAAAACTCCGAGTTCCCGCCGCCTGCACGGGGACCCGCTGACATAATCATGGTAGGGCAGCGTACCAGGTGGAACATGCTCGAAGGCGGTTCGTTCCACATGGCATCAAGCACCTGTGCGTGGTTGGTGGGCTCCAGAATATCCCTCACCAAGCCGTCAGGCCCCACGCGTACCATCGTCATCACAATCTCTTCCAGCTGGTCGCTCCAGCACTCCGCCAGCTGGTGGCGCAGGCGGTCCAGGAATTCTTCCCGCGTTCCCGACACGTCCCTTGGCCTGAGCAGGTTGGTAAACCACTCCCACGTCGCACCGGGCCAGCGTGTCCAGTCCATAAACCCGCCATCCACCATAACCAGCTTGGAGACATGCTCAGGATACTTGGCAGCCAGACTCAGGGCCACGTATCCACCCCACGAGTGGCCCATTACCGCGGCCTCCCGAACGCCCAGATGGGTAAGTGCTTCTACCACATCGGTGGAAAGGGTATGCCAATCGTATCCGGTTGGTGGCTGGTCGGTCAGGCCGTGGCCCCGCTGGTCCAGAGATATGCACCGGTAGTTGTCCGCGAGACGGGGAATTACCAGGTCGTACCAGTGACAAGACGAGGCAAGGCCATGAAGGGCGACCACTGCCGGCCTGTTGTCCTGCCCGTGACTTGATGGAGTGCCGCTCCAGTCCAGATAGTGCATCCGAAGCCCGGACGTGTTCAGCCACCCCTCTTGAGGCGTTACTTCCTCCATCCGGGTCCCTCGCAGATTCCTCTCCCGATTTCTGTCCTTCTCATGCCGACGAGTATACTTTAAGGGATGCGGAAATGTCTATCTATCGTCGTCCTGAACTTGAAATGTCTTCGGGAAGATTACCAAAACGAGGCGATCCAGGTGATAAAATAAGCCCACCGTCCGGCGGCCGTACTTCTTTTGGAACTCGGGTAGAATTCTCTCGACCTCCTGCCGTTCTGCTATGACCTCTCCCCGGAGTTCCCACCTTCTCATTCCAATCTGCAGCAGTGCCTTTGGGCTGGCTTCCAGGTTCTTCCACCAGTCACTTGAGGCCCCCCAACCCGAAAGGCAATAGATATTATCTCCGTCGCTGACATACCATAGCGGAGTCCTCCGCTCCTTGGCTGATACCCTTCCTCTTGTGGTGAGAATCAAGACCTGCCTGGCAATCAGGATGCCAAGGCCCAGCCTGTATGGCAGCAAGGGCCACTTCGCTAGCCGTCTCCTCAACCAGTTTGGACGAAGGGGCTTGATTCCCTTTCCCATCTCTTACCTATCGAAACACAGCTTATCGCAGTAGACTGCTTATGCTCCGGCGAACCGGCCCGGCGAGAAAGGCACTATCGGGAGGTCGGTGTGGCCGTCGGTAATCAGGTCGGCTGTGGCCCGGGCCAAAGCGGGCCC
The DNA here is from genome assembly GCA_021296015.1 of Dehalococcoidia bacterium. Classification (GTDB taxonomy): domain Bacteria; phylum Chloroflexota; class Dehalococcoidia; order Lucifugimonadales; family JAGWBF01; genus JAGWBG01. The sequence continues at coordinate 1,947 of JAGWBG010000134.1, forward strand.
CAGAAGGATTCCCTTGCGCCCGGCACCCGTCGCCAGGTACACGCCCTCCCTGCCAGGCACCGCGCCTATTATTGGCAGCCCATCCTCTGACACGGGCCGCAGGCAAGCGGTCTGGAGCGTCACCTTCGCCTCAGATAGTGCCGGCACCACCCCCGTCGCCTCCTTCAGAATGGACGCCCTGGCCTCCGGTGTGGGCTGGTCGTCGAAGCCCACCTGCTCCTCGGTGGTGCCGACCCATACCAGACCGTCGGGCTTGGGCGAAACGTAGCCGCCTCCGCTGTGATAGAAGGAGTGCTCAAGGGGAGGCCCCGCCACTTCCAGACGTAATATCTGCCCCTTCAGTGGCCCCACCGGCACGGGGATGCCCAGCCAGCCTTCCACCTGTCCTGTCCAGGGTCCCATAGCTATGACCACCTTATCACAGGCGACTTCTTCACCTTCCAGGACTACCCCCGTGACTTGCCCATCGGACGACTGTCTGAGTCCCCGGACCGTGCCGTGCCGTATGGCGGCTCCTCGCTTCTCAGCGGCCCCGGACAAGGCCAGGGTGTATTCGTAGCTTGATACCTGCCTGGTTCCCTCCACACGCATACCGTTCATCACACGCGGGGAGATTCTGGGTTCCAGGGACCGTACGTCCTCGCCGTCCAACCACTGTGCCGGGAACCCCTCCATCCTCCGTGTTAGCCGGAAGAGACCCTCGACCTCTGCGGTTTCGGCCTCGTTGAAAGCGACCCAGATGGAGGACGTGTCTTCCATCCGAGGGTCAAGGCCGGTCTCGTCTGCAACCTCCTCCGCCAGGCTCAGGTGCATATTGAAGCTCTCCCGGGCCAGGGATTCCAGCGGGCCGGGAATGTTGTCCCCGTACAGAGGGTTGAGCAATCCCGCAGCGAATCCCGAGGCACAGCTGCCCACGGCTTCCTTCTCGACGATGGTGACTTGCACACCCCTTCGGGCGAGAAAATACCCTGTGGCACACCCTACGATGCCTCCGCCTATGATTACTACCTCTGCTGTCTCAGTCATCGCCTACTCCTGCATGGTTGCTTATCGCAATGTTAGCCTATTCTCAGCTAAACTTAAACCGCATTCTTGATATTGACGTTCTGAGACCCAGAGAATATTATTGTGCTTAGCCCACCTCTAGTGTGATGGAGCAGGAACCGGCAAGCAGCGTGCCAGAATTGTTCAGAGACCATTCATGAAGGAGTCCGCCATGGCCAGCGAGAGTCTGAATTTGGACCCCAAGGAAACCGCCCTGATAGTGGTGGACATGCAAAATGACTTCTGCCATCCCCAGGGGTTCTACGCAAGAAACAGCGACCGGATGATGTCCATCGGACTGGACCCCGACCTTGTGTCGGCCCGCATAGGCTCGATGAAGACTCTGCTGGAGGCAGCCCGCAGGGCCGGCTTGTTCATCGTCCACACACAAATCATCCGTGACCCAGATTCCTTCAACAAAGTCGAGTTGCTGCACAGAATAGTACCCCGCACTCACAGGTCCTACATGGACGCTCCGGGCGACCCGCCCCTGGTCCCCAATTCCTGGGGCGCCGACACCCATGATGAGCTTGCGCCCCTTCCGGGCGAATATGTACTGGCAAAAAGGGCCTATTCATCCTTCTATCAAACCGACCTGGAAATGGTGTTGCGGCGGAGGGGGATTCGCACCGTAATTGTCACCGGAACGGTGACTTACGCCTGCGTGCTGCACACCGCTTTTGACGCCAACGTGCGCGACTTTGACGTAATCATGGCCTCCGACGGCGTGGGGTCCTGGGCACCGGACCTCCAGGAACCTACCCTGCAAATTGTAGACCTGATTCTGGGGGCCGTTGCGCCAACGTCGGAACTGGTGGAGATGCTGGCCGTCGCCGGTGCACCGGATGCCAAGTGAGGGTTTCAAAGAGATTCTTGCCCAGTTTCTTCCAAGGAGGGTTTCATCCATGCCACTGCCACCGCATAGAGTAGACTACAGCCCCATTATCGAACGTCCTCCTATCAAATGGCCCAACGACGCCCGGGTAGCCCTCTGGGTGGCCCCCAACGTCGAGCACTACGAGTACCTTCCCGATTACGATGGGGTCCGGAATCCCTGGCCCCGGACCCCCTATCCCGACGTGCGTGAGTATTCCTACCGGGACTATGGCAACCGGGTGGGCTTCTGGCGCATGTTGGAGGTGCTGGACAAGCATAACATACGGTGCTGCGTGTCCCTCAACATGGCGGTCCTTGAGCATTTCCCCGAGATTGGCGAGGCTATGGTCCAGCGCGACTATGACTTTATGAGCCACGGCATCTACAACACCCGCTATCTCAACACCCACTCCGAAGAGCAAGAGAGGGAGTTCTACCGGGACACCATTGACACCCTGAAGCGCCATACGGGGAAGCAACTCAAGGGAATGCTTGGCCCCGCCATCACCGGAACGGAACGCACCCCCGACATAATGGCCGAGGCGGGACTCATCTATCACACGGACTGGGCACATGACGACCAGCCCGTGCCCATCAGGGTAAAGTCGGGGAAGCTGGTCTCCGTGCCCTACTCCTTCGAGCTAAACGACGCTCCACTTTTCAGGCTTCACTACGAGGGGGACTACTTCGCACGAATCGTCAAGGCCCAGTTCGACCAGCTTTACAAAGAGGGCGGGGAGAGCGGGCGTGTGATGTGCATCGCCCTCCATCCCTTCCTAATCGGCCAGCCCCACAGAATCAATTACCTGGACGATATGCTTGGCTACATCATGTCCCACGACGGAGTATGGCAGACAACGGCGGACGACATAGCCGAGTATTACATAGCCAACTACTACGACCGGATGGTAGAGCACGCCGAGAGTATCAACAAGTAAGCCCCGGCTATCTTTGCAAGCATCGGATTGCCGGGTTCAGGATGCTGACTTAGGAGGTGACAGTATGCCCGCAGAGCGTCGTTTCGGGATGGACCATGAACACTATGACTGGTCTCCCTTGATAAAGCGAGGGGTGCTAAGGTGGCCCGAGAATGCCCGCGCCGCCCTCTGCGTCATCGTCAACCTGGAGCACATGGAATGGATCCCTCCACAGGGCAGCTTCACCGTTGGGAATCTATCCGGTGGCTTGGGTCCGCGCCCATATCCCGACTACGCCCGGTTCTCCCAGAGAGAGTACGGCCATCGCGTGGGAATCTTCCGAGTCCTGGACGTGCTGGACAAGCATGGAAGCAAGGCGACCATATCCATGGACGCGCTGACCGCCGCCAACTATCCCTACCTGGTCAAC
>JAGWBG010000135.1 GCA_021296015.1 Dehalococcoidia bacterium
CCGAGGCAATCCCCGTCTACCCCCACCGACCCGTAGAGAGCCCTGTCCTATCCCCAAGGGATGAGGTCCGGCCCCCCGACCCTATGGGCGAGGTCTACGGCGCCCTGGTTCTTGGAACCGGCGACTACGTGCGAAAGGCCGGCTTCAAGAAGGTGATTATCGGACTTTCGGGAGGTATAGACTCATCCCTCACTGCCTGTGTGGCCGTAGATGCCCTGGGCAAGGAGAATGTGCTGGGGGTAGCCATGCCTTCCCGGTACTCAAGCGAGGGAAGCATAGCCGACGCCAGGGTTCTGTCGGAGAACCTGGGCATGGATCTGTGGGTAGTGCCCATAGAGCCTGCCCACGGAGCGTTCCTGGATATGCTGGAGCCTCACTTCCAGGGTACTGAACCCAACATCGCTGAGGAGAACGTTCAGGCCCGCATCCGGGGCAACATAATTATGTCCATATCCAACAAGTTCGGCTGGCTTGTGCTCACCACCGGCAACAAGAGTGAGATGGCTATGGGTTATGCCACTCTCTACGGGGACATGGCCGGAGGCTTCTCGGTAATCAAGGACGTGCCCAAGACCCTGGTGTACCAACTCTCCCGGTGGCGCAACGAGCACGGTCAGCCCGGAAAAGTGATTCCCCAGGCGATTCTCGATAATCCGCGCAGTGCCGAGCTCAAGCCGAATCAGATGGAGCAGGATACCCTGCCACCGTATGATGTCCTGGACCGAATCATCAAGGCATACGTGGAAGAGGACCACAGCTTCCATGAAATTGTGGCGTTGGGACTTGACCCCCAGGAAGTCAGGCAGGTTATCACCGCAGTGGACAGGAACGAGTACAAGCGAAGGCAGGCCGCACCCGGCATCAAGATAACCCCTCGCGCCTTCGGCAAAGACAGGCGCTTGCCAATCGTCAACCGGTACAGGCAGTTCTAGTCGTCCACCTCAAGAATCATCTCTATCTCGATGCAGTTGCTGCTGGGCAGACCGCCCATGCCCACGGCGGACCGAGCGTGACGCCCCCGCTCACCGTAGAGGTTTACAAGGAGGTCCGAGGCACCGTTGGCGACCCTGGGCTGGTCGCCGAAGTCGGGGGCCGAGTTGACCATACACAGGAGCTTGACCACCCGCTTCACTTTGTCTAGGTCGCCTAGGTGCTCCCTAGCACTGGCAAGGCAGTTAAGCATAGCCCGCCGGGCCGACTCATACCCCTGCTCAATGGTGACGTCCTGGCCCAGCTTGCCGGGGTTGAGAAAGCTGCCGTCGGGCATACGTGGCACGTGTCCGGCAACGAACAACAGGTTGCCGGTGCGGACTGCCGACACAAAATTGGCTATAGGGGGCGTAACGGAGGGCAACTCCAAGCCCATCTCCGCCAGCTTTCTCTCTATTTCCATGTCCATGCCTCCAAAAAGACGTTTCAGCTATTGTAACCGAAGGACATTACATTGCAAGCTGTCCCTCAGTTCGCTATGGGCGTACTCTCAGGCTGTCAGAGCTTCGGCATCCCGGATGTAGTCTATGGTCTGGTGGATGCGGCGTTCCGTCTCTTCATTGCAGATGCCGTCGTAAAAGCAGGAACCGTGCAGTTGGCTAATCCGACTGTAATAGCGGCCCACCAGAGGCTTGATGCTGTTGTCCCGACTGGCGAGGGCATCATCGTCATTCGAGGTCCGCGCAGTGGTGTGGGGTTCCTCTCCCGTCCGCGCCACAGCCAGGTCGTCGGTCGCCCGCCTGGTAGCGCACCACGCCTTTTCCGCAGCGTCGCGGATGTCGCCCTGATCCAGTCTCCGCAGTGCGTCATCCTGAAGTGACCTCGCGTCGGTGAAAATCTCTTTTACGCGGTCTGTAGCTACCATGTCATGGCCTCCGCTGTCTCCCTCCACTCTAGCACGCTCCCACTGTTGGGTAAAGCAAGTTTGACCCCCCAACCTGACTGAGGTTTTGCTCACGTGACAAACATCGGAGTCCCTGGCTTTGAAAAGGACCTGATGAGTGACCCTGGCTCCTTGTTCCTTCAGAGTGTCTGTGCTAATATGCCGTTAAGAGAGATGCGCGGTGGAGGAATGATGGTTACGGAAAAAGTTACCGAAAAAGAGAAGTCCCTTGACATAGCGATCTCGCAGATTGAGCGGCAATATGGCAAAGGCTCTATCATGCGTCTGGGGGAAGTAAGCCAGAAGCTCACAACCGAGGTAGTGCCTACCGGTTCCCTCTCCCTCGACATAGCCCTCGGCGTTGGCGGAATTCCCAAGGGAAGGATTACCGAGATATACGGCGCCGAATCGGCGGGCAAGTCTACCCTTGCTCTCCACATTATGGCGGAAACCCAAAACGCCGGAGGCACCGCAGCCTACGTTGACGTGGAACACGCTCTCGACCCCTCCTATGCCGGCAGTTGTGGCGTGCGTCTGGAAGACCTCCTCGTGTCCCAGCCCGACGACGCCGAGCAGGCCCTTGAGATAACCGAGTACCTGGTACGCAGCGGCGCCGTTGATACGGTCATAATAGACAGTGTGGCCGCCCTGGTCCCCAAGTCGGAGCTGGAGGGCGACATGGGAGATTCCCACGTGGGCCTGCAAGCAAGGCTCATGTCCCAGGCGCTTCGGAAGCTGACCGCAGCCATCCACCACTCGCGGACGGCGGTAGTATTCATTAACCAGCTCCGTGAGAAAGTGGGGGTGGTATACGGCAGCCCGGAGGTTACTCCGGGTGGGCGTGCCCTGAAGTTTTACAGTTCCGTGCGCATAGACCTCCGTCGCGTTGACTCTATAAAGCAAGGCTCGGACATAATGGGCAATCGGGTCAGGGCCAAGATAGTGAAGAACAAGGTGGCCCCTCCCTTCCGAACAGCCGAGTTCGACATTATGTTCAACCAGGGCATAAACAAGATGGGGGACCTTCTGGACTTGGGCGTGGCCCAGGATATTATCAAGAAGTCCGGTGCTTTCTACTCTCACGGCGAGACGCGCCTGGGTCAGGGCCGTGAGAACGCCAAAGAGTTCCTCGCCCAACACCCGGACCTGGCCCTCTACATTGAATCCCGAGTCCGCGGGACGGCTGCCGACTCGCCGGTGCTCATGCAGCCCACGTCCGACAACGTCAGCGAAAGCGCCGGCAATGGGCTGGGTGGAGACAAGGACCTCTAGGCACATCTGAGAAACCGACTGCAGCCCATCCTTGTCATTCCGAACGCAGTGAGGAATCTAAAATGTCAGATGACTGGAACGTTCCTTATCGCAAGGATTTTAGACCCTTTCCGCCTTCGGCGGACCACCGGCGCGTTCAGGGTGACATGATATGGCGGTAGTACCAGTTGTGTGAACCTATTAGACACTTTCTTAGGCGCTTCTGATGGACGATGCGTTAGACGCCGCTTTGAGGTTCCTCTCTTACAGGCCACGGAGCGAGGCCGAGGTGAGGCGTCGGCTCGCCCGGCGATTTCCCGGTCCATCTGTGGACAACGCCATCGTCACCTTGAGAGAGCAGGGACTCCTGGATGACGCGGCCTTCGCCCAATTCTGGCGTCAGAATCGAGAGCGGAGCCGTCCCAAAGGAGCCTCAGCAATGAAATGGGAGCTTCTCCGTATGGGGGTGTCAAGAGAGGTGGCCGATGATGCCCTCGAAGGCCTGGATGAGAACGAGAACGCCTACCGTGCGGCCAGCGGAATATCCCGCAGGCTGGGCCAGTCGGACTACGATGCCTTCCGGAAGAAGCTGGTCCCGTACCTTCGCCGGCGGGGATTCGGGTCAGAGGCCACAAAAGGGGCTGTCCGGCGGTTGTGGAGCGAACTATCGGACACGGTTCACGGCGATATATATGGCAAGGGCCACGGACAGCAGGAAGAAGATTGAAGTCACAATCGCCCAGACGGCCAATATCATAGCCACGATGACGGCAAGCGCCACACTCGCCCCGGCCGTCACGGCAAGCCCGGTCCCCCGCTTCCGGTTGGAAGCCAGGCTGACGGCCTCTCCCACGAAGTAACCCACACCGATGGCTACCAGCCAGGGTAAAAAGGGCACACCCAGCACCAGGCCCCAGATAACCCCTCCAATTATACCCACCACTCCACCGGCTAAGGACGCGCGCAGGTAGTAGGAAGGCTGCACATCGAAGGTGGGGTGTCTTGTTACCCGCGCGCAGTCGGGGCAGCGAGACCCCACCGGCGTCTGAACCATACACCTGGGACAGATATACCTGCCGCATCTGCCACACGCCAGCCCCGTCTCCACGTCCGGGTGGAAGGAGCAACGGTAAATCCCGTATTCCTGTGACTCCTGATGCTCCTGTGATTGCTCCATACTTTAACCCGTACCCTTGTCCATTTCCCTTGAGCCGCGATTGAGCCATTCCTCTCGACGGGAAACGTCCCTATCTCGGAAAAGCCGGTTAAAAAGCACCTGGCTCCTTGGCAATCCCTCCGGCATGGGGGTCCAGTTGGAAGTGAGGCGTTTGGCCGATACCAAGACCAGTATCCCCACGCAGAACCATGTTATAGCCGCAGGGTCGCCAAATAAGAGACTCCACAGTGGCAGAAGGGCCAGGGATACGTAGCCCCACACCCCCGAGCTTCTGAAGATGGCCCACCCGGCTATGGCCACGGAAGCGAAGGCCAGCAACTCCCAGGGCGCTAATGCAAAGAGAGCGCCGCTGGCTAGGGCTATCCCCCTGCCGCCGGTGAATCGCAGGAAGGGCGACCAGTTGTTCCCGGCGATGGCGATGAGGGGGGCGCCCATCAATCCGAAAGATGTCCTTTCCATATCCAGGGCGTACATGCCTATCCAAACCGGAGAGCCGCCTTTGACAAAAATCTCAATGACCCCCAGGGGCAATGTCCAGGCCCTGCCGACGTTGTAGAAGACATTGGTCCCTCCCACGTTCCCACTGCCATACTCCCTTATATCAATCCCTCGCACCAGGCGGCCAATGATATACGCCGTGGGGAGTGCTCCGACCAGGTAGGCGTAGATATAAAGGCCCGCCAACTCCATAAGTTTTTCGTCCCTCTATCATAAAACCAGGGCCTATTTAGATCGAGCCTTCCTCAGGTTCTCTGTCCAGTTCTTCATCGCCCTTGACGGGAGAGGACCAAGGTAATGCACTTTAACGATACGGTTTAGCTCAGGCCCTCTTCGTAGCCAGCTTTTCCAACCTTTCCACCACTACCAGGGGTGGCCCCATTGTACCCGGCAGGCGTTCACCTAGTCGCTGCCGCCGCAGGGCAGCAGCCCATGTCTGGCGGCGGTACTCGCAAGCTCCAGTATTCTCTCCTCGGAGTACTGGGCGTAGTACACCTCCATACCCACCAGTCCTGCCGATCTTAGCTCTTCAAGCTTGACATCCAGGTCGAGCAACTGGGCGGGGTGGGCCAGCACGGCAACACCACCCCAGCTTGTTATGGCCTCCACGGCATCTACGGGAGTGAGTTTCTCCCGCTCCACGTAGGCGGGGCCGTTTCTGCCAAGGTACTTTTCGAAAGCCTCGTTGGTCTGGCTCACGTAGCCCTTCTCCATCAGCGCCAGAGCAACGTGTGGCCTGCCCACGGCACCATCCCCCGCTATCTCCTGCACCCGTTGCCATTCGATGTCCATCCCCATATCTCGGAGCTTTTCAACCATTCCCCTGCCACGCTCCAGCCTCCCCTGGCGAAACTTTCGGAGGGTAGCCAGCAATTCCTCGTCCTTGTGACGCACAAAATAGGCCAACACGTGGATTTCGTCACCGGGAATATCGGTGCTGAGCTCTATGCCGGGAATCACGGTGAGATTGGGGAAAGCCTTCGCTGCTTCCAGGGCCTCGGCCAACCCCTCGGTGGAATCGTGGTCCGTCACCGAAACGACCTGGAGGCCCTTCCGGGCTACCAGGGCGATTAGCTCTCCGGGTGTGAGGCGACCATCGGAGGCCGTAGTATGGAGATGAAGGTCAACAACAGCCATATCAGTTTACCATCCTATCTATACGTTGAATATTGGTAGCCACACCAGTCTCTTTATCGGTCTCCACCAGGACGGAGTTCAGTATCGCAGGCCCTTTGGGGACCGTAAAACGTTGGGGCATCTGGGTAATGAACCCTTCCAGAACTGCCCGGATGTCGCTGCCTATCACCGAGTTATAAGGCCCGGTCATGCCCAAATCGGTGACGTATGCCGTGCCTTCCGGGAGTATTCTGGTATCGGCGGTAGCCACGTGGGTATGGGTCCCTACTACGGCGCTCACCCGCCCATTCAGATACCAGGCCATAGCCTGCTTCTCCGACGTTGCCTCGGCGTGGAAGTCCACGACTATCACTTTGGGCGGGTTGGTCCCGTTTACCTCTTGGAGGATCTGGTCAACCGTCCTGAAAGGGCAGTCCAGAGGGCTCATGAAGACTCTTCCCATCAGGTTTAGCACCAGGACGTCGCCCAGCCGGATATGTCCCCTTCCCGGCGCTCCGGGGGGATAGTTGGCAGGGCGAATGAGGGGCCACTCCTCATTTATGTAGGGGACAATCTCCTTGTGCTTCCAGATGTGGTTGCCCGAGGTGATTACGTCCACCTCGCTGTTCATAAGCTCCTCTGCGGTGTCGGGGGTTATGCCGAACCCTCCGGCCATGTTCTCCCCATTGGCAATCACCATGTCTATGCCGAATTCCCTGCGCAGTCCCGGGACCAAGGAGTGGATTGCCTTTCTCCCTGGCTCCCCTATCACGTCGCCAATCATAAGGATACGCAAATATCACCATTCCTATCTAGCGCAAGAAGCTGCAATTTGTCAACTAATTCTCTCACGGCGGGAGCTTCACCTTCAACCCTGCCGCGGAGAAAACCGGGGGTCTTTTACTGATGCGTGAGCAATCAACTAACCCCTTGGCGTTTCGCCATTGTCACTCCCGTGAAATCGGAAGTCCAGTGTGAGGGCAGATTTGCAGAGAGTGTCTTATAATGTCCCCTCTCCCCCGGGAGAGGGTCAGCGTGATGGGGTTGAAGTGATTCGCAACAGGTATCACTCTACGCGACGATATAAGGGCGCTACCCATACACCTGCCTGTCGGTCGGTAGGTCTCGTCATTCCAGCGCGGGCCGGAATGACGTAGGAGGGATGACACTTGCAGGCGTCCAGGTTGCCATTCCCTGGCGGAAAATTATTGGTGTCAACACGCCCTAATTTACATCACCCCCGCCCAAGTGTTTCCGGGCGAGGGTGATGTATTGGTAGCTGTCTACAGACATTGGTCGCCAGGCGTTATCGTGCGTACTCTATGTTGCGAGTCTCACGTATGACAGTGACCTTAATCTGGCCTGGGAATACCAGGTCTTCCTCGATTTTCTTGGCGATGTCCCGGGCCAGAGTCGTGGATGTCACGTCGTCTACGTCGTCGGGCTTCACCATGATGCGGACTTCACGGCCTGCCTGTATGGCAAAGACCTTCTCTATGCCGGGGAAACTGGTTGCCACGCCCTCGAGTTCCGACAGACGCTTCACGTAATGCTCAAGGGTCTCTTTCCGTGCCCCTGGCCTGGCGGCGCTGATGGCATCGGCCCCGGCTACCAGGAACGCCTCTACGGAGCCGCGGTCCTCGTCGTGGTGTTCCATAATGGCCCTGTGGACTTCAGGGTGTATGCCAAATTTTTTGGCGACTTCGGCGCCTATCTCGGCATGGGGGCCGGATACCTCGTGGGTGAGTGCTTTGCCTATGTCGTGGAGTAGCCCTCCCGCTTTAGCCACGTCGACGTTGGCCCCGATTTCTGCGGCAAGCATCCCCGAAATCAGCGATACCTCCACGGCATGCTGGAGCTGGTTCTCCCCGTAGCTATATCGGTACTTCAGGCGTCCGAGGAGTTTCACCAAATCGGGATTGAGGCCGGTAACCCCTGCGTCAAATGTGGCTTTTTCCCCTGCCTTCTGGAGGCCTTCCTCCATTTCCTTCTGGGCCCGCTCTACGACATCCTCGATGCGCGCGGGCTGAATCCTGCCATCTTGGACCAGATTCTGGAGGGCCAGCCGCGCCGTCTCCCGGCGCACCGGGTCAAAGCAGGATATGGTCACAACCTCCGGGGTATCGTCTATAATCACGTCCACCCCGGTGAGACTCTCCAGAACCTTTATGTTGCGCCCCTCGCGGCCTATAAGACGTCCCTTCATCTCGTCGTTGGGCAGGGGCACGACGGAGGTGGTATGCTCCGAGACCACCTCGCTAGCCAACCGTTGTATAGCCATTGTGATGACCTTACGGGCTTTCTGGTCCGCTTCTTCTTGCATTGACCGCTCGATTTCCCAATAGCGTCGGGCCAGTTCGTGCTTCATTTCGTCTTCAGACTTCTTGAATACAATCTCCCTGGCGTCCGCCACTGTGAGCCGAGCCACTTGTTCTAGCTGCTTGAGTTGCTCTGTTTTAAGGCCCTCTACCTCTTCCATCGCATTGTCCAGGCCTTGATGTT
>JAGWBG010000136.1:0-1772 GCA_021296015.1 Dehalococcoidia bacterium
GAATCGGCGAATTCTATCAGGCGTTCGCCCGCAAAAGTGTTTATGTCCGGCATTTAGCGACCCTCGCGTTAATTCGATTCAGTAAGAACTGAAGCGCACCTTGGTGAGCTTAGTTGGTGTTTCGGTTCTATGCAGCGGGTAACCTGCCAATCTTGCACTGATTACAATCGCTCCGCCTCCGGACTTAGCACTACAGCCGCAGATAATAAACGGAAGGGTCAAGCGGTCTTCAGTACGAGACGGAACTAAACTCAGCTCTGGCGCCTAGCCGAAAGTAGCGAACAGTGAGTGTGCGACTGTAGTACTAACCCCTGAGCCAGCGCTTGAACCGTTCCCACAGAGACAGATTATCCTCAATGAGGCGGCCTCTCCACCGTTTCTCGTAGCCTGCTGTGGAAGTCGGGCGCACAAACAACAGGGCATAGGCGATAACGAAGAGCACTAGCCCCGCTACCACCAGAATCACCGGGCTGGCAAGGCCGCTAGCGCCCAGAATCAGGGCCAATAGCAGCAAGGCGAAACTGGCCAGCATCAGCTTGCCGGCAGAGATCTTCAATCCCCCACCTGAGGAAAAGCGGCTCAGGAGATTGGAGGACCGGCCGGATGATGTATTTGGTCGTTTGCCCGCAGACGTGGCCCTTTCCTTGGGCATTGCCTCTTCTGCGTGCTTAAGAATTTCCTCAATCTCTTCTCTATATTTCTCCGGCATAAGCCCCTCCCGCAGGGGTGTCCATAACTTAAAATTACCATCAATGCCAGGACAAGTCAAAGGTGGTATTGAATCTATCTAGCAAGGCCCCGACGTGTCGGGGGCATTCCATGACACCGCGTATGGGGAGGTCGGGAGGGTAGAACCCACTAATATAAATATACACTATTGCCGGGGATTAGGAAAGGGGATTTTCTCTCTTCCACAGCCTCCGCATCCGGTCCGCCAGCCCCTTCTCATGGCCTTCCTCGGAGGGCTGGTAATACCGGCGTTCCTTCAGAGAGGGAGGTAGGTAGTCCTGAAGGACGAAGTGCCCCTCGTAGTCATGGGCATACTTGTATGATTTGCCGTATCCCATACGCTCCATGAGGCCGGTGGTGGCGTTACGAAGGTGCAGGGGCACAGGCTCGTTGCGACTCTTGCGAACGTCTTCCATAGCCCGGTTCAGGGCTGCGTAGGCGGAGTTGCTCTTGGGGGCGGTAGCCAGATACACTGTGGCCTCGGCCAGTGGAATTCTCCCTTCGGGCAAACCGATGAAGTGGACAGCCTGCTGGGCAGCCACCGCCATCGGCAAGGCCATAGGCTCGGCGAGGCCGATGTCCTCAGACGCCAGTATCACCAGCCTCCGTGCTATGAACATGGGGTCCTCTCCCGCCTCTAACATCCTTCCCAGCCAGTAGAGGGCTGCGTCGGGGGCGGAACCCCGCACAGACTTGATGAAGGCCGAGATGGTATCGTAATGCTGCTCGCCGGCCTTGTCGTAGAGGATGGCGCGCTGCTGAAGAGCATCCGCGACGGTCTCCAGGTCTATACGTCTGTTCCCGTCATTCCCCGGCTCGGTTGCATGAGCGGCGGTCTCCAGCCCGTTGAGGGCCACCCGTGCGTCTCCGTTGGCGACGTTCACCAGGAGTTTGATAGCATCAGGGTCTATCTTCACCCTCAGATTCTGCAACCCTCTTTCTGCGTTGCCGATGGAGTGCAGGACGATGCTCTCCACCTGTTCATCACTGAGTTGGTGCAGGGTGAATACACGACAACGAGAGAGGAGAGGCGCTATTACCTC
>JAGWBG010000136.1:1781-6873 GCA_021296015.1 Dehalococcoidia bacterium
AGGGTAAAGGTCCCGTTCTCCACGTGGGGCAGTACCACGTCCTGTTGGGCCTTGTTGAAGCGGTGAATCTCGTCTATGAAGAGGATGGTGCGCTGGCCGTACATAGCGCGGCGCTCTTGTGCCTGGTCAACCCCACGGCGCAAATCGGCGACCCCGGAGGTAACGGCGCTGATAGGCTCGAAGTGGGACCGGGTGACGCCGGCGATAAGGTTGGCAAGGGTGGTCTTGCCGCTGCCCGGCGGCCCCCAGAATACGAGGGATGGTATTCTGTCCGCCTCGATGGCCCGCCGGAGCACCTTGCCGGGGCCAACGACGTGCTCCTGGCCCACAAACTCGTCGAAGCTTCGTGGCCTCATCCTGGCCGCCAGGGGGGCCTCCTTCTCCTGTTGTGCCCTGCGACCATGCTCGAAAAGTTCCACCGGTCCACCTCCTGTGCCTGGCTTTAGTGTATAACAGAGGGACTGGGATTGTCAGTGAGGAGGAGCGAATCAGTCTGGCGGTAGCAGGGCAAGCTGAAACGCCTCGTTGAAATTGGACACGCCTACACCGACCAGCCGGAACCTCCTCCCGGGTCTTAGCTCCCTGTGGAGCAGGTCCCAGGCCACCGGAAGGATGACCCCCGCTTCGTCAGTAGGAGCCTGGAGGGTCACTTGCCTTGTGAAGGTGGTGAAGTCTGCCAGGCGTAGCTTTACCTGGCCCGTCCTTCCCTTGAGACCATTTCTCTGGAGGCGTGCGGCTACTCCCTGGGCCAACTCCTCCATGCGATCCCTTAGAGCGGCCTCATCGCCCACGTCATGGGTCATCGTTATTTCCGCGCTGACTGACTTGGTCTCACGATGTGGCGTGACCGGGTGGTGGTCCGTTCCCAATGCACGCTCTTTCAGCTCGTGACCACGCTTGCCAAAGGTATTCTGCAACCACCCATTATCGCAGGCTGCCAGGTGTCCTATGGTATTGATGCCGTGGTCCCTGAGGACGGACTCAGTCCTGGGCCCAACGCCCCAGAGCATATCCACGTCCAGGGGGCTAAGGAAGGCGCGCTCCTCATTGGGCTTGATTAGCAGAAGGCCGTCAGGTTTCGCTATTTGGGAAGCAATCTTGGCGACAGTTTTGGACGTCCCGCCCCCAACGGTTACCGCCAGTCCGGTCTCATCCCTTACCCTGGTTTTGAGGCCGTGGGCAACCCCGTCCACCTCGTCAGCCGACACCTTCTCGCTGATGTCCAGGTAGGCCTCATCCAGAGAGAGGGGTTCAATCAGGGGTGTCAGGCCCCGAAAAATATCCATTATCTGGCGGGAGACCTCGTGATACCTGCTGAAACGTGCTGATATGCGTACCAGGTCCGGGCATAGCCTCAGGGCGACCCCCATGGGCATAGCTGAACGGACGCCATACTCGCGGGCCTCGTAGGACGCCGCTGCGACCACACCCCGGCTCTCGGGTGGCCCGCCTACGACCACCGGCTTACCCTTGAGGTCGGGGTTGTCCCGTTGCTCCACGGATGCGTAGAAAGCGTCCAGGTCGGCGTGCAGTATGTAACGCCAATGTGGGGCTGTCATATTAACATTTTACACCACCGCCAGCACAGCACATGAAGGTGAAGTTGTCACTGGTTTGACAGTTATAGGTCTCTTGGCTAGACTCTAGACTATTACGGTAACCAGTATCGGTTGCTCGCTGTATCAACAACGAGCCTACTAACCCAAGCCGGGAAGACGATGCTAATGTGACGAAATGAAGAAAACAATTTACGAGATTTTGCAAGAGGCAGCACCCGGTAACCGGGTCAGCCAGATATTTGACATATTTCTCATCTCACTGATCTCCCTGAACGTCGTGGTCCTGGTCGTAGGCACCGTTGGTGAGATTCACCAAGTCTCACCAGAGGCTTTTCAAATCTTCGAGATTGTGTCCGTTGCGATTTTCACAGTGGAGTACTTGTTGCGGATATGGTCTTGTACGAGTAATCCGAGATACCGACATCCCGTTCTGGGACGGTTGTCGTTTGCCGCCTTACCTGTAGTATTCGTTGATTTGCTCGCAATCTTGCCCTTCTACCTGGCGGTCATTGGCGGATTCCAGGGAGCGGACCTGCGTTTCTTGCGGGTCATACGTCTCTTGGCCCGGATTGCCCGATTGAGCCGCTACTCCTCAGGGATGCGCACACTCGCCCGGGTCATACACGCCAAAGGCAACGAGCTACTCACTGTGATAGTAGTCTTGTTGGTGCTGCTGTTAATGGCATCGTCAGCGATGTTCTTTGCCGAGAATGAAGCCCAACCCGATAAGTTCTCCAACATTCCCCAAGCGATGTGGTGGAGCGTCATAACATTGACCACAGTTGGCTACGGAGACGTATTTCCGGTTACTATATTGGGACGCCTTCTAGCCGGTCTGATAGCCATACTGGGAATAGGAATGTTCGCCTTGCCGGCAGGTATCCTGGGGTCCGGCTTTGTAGAAGAGATAAGAAATAGGACAGATATGCCCAAGGTCTGCCCTCATTGCGGTAAGGACATATTACACTCCACATCTTCCGAACAGGGATGATGAAAAGCAGCCTCCGAAAGTGGGAGTCCAGTGTGCCGGGTGGTGGATTCCTGCTTGGTGAATCCTTGAAAAACCGAAAGATGCTGCTGATGGATGGAGCAGCCGGGTTTTCATCGGAGCAAGGCCTTTGGTATGATTGAAGCGGGGAGATTCAACCTGACTCATCCCGGATGCTTGCATAAGTCGGTAGCTGGTGGAAAGGGGGCGAAGCAGTGAGTCACGGGCCAACTCGAAATCAGTGGATTCTCATTGCCATCGTTGCCGCAGTGATTGGCTTGATTGCCAGATACCTATGGCAGAGAAGGTCCGGGAGAGGGACCTGAGCAAATGTGCAGGCCCGGCACGGAGCTAGTGCCAGGCAAAAATCCGTTACACCGGCCAGCCCTCCTGTTTATAAGCCATATCCCAGAATAGGTACTCATACCGGCTGCTGGTGATGAACGCGTCGCGCATAGCCGCCCTCTCCCTGGGGTTGGCTCCTGCGGCCTCCTGGTCCAGGAACCCTCGCCAGGCCCTTGTACTCTGCTCCAGCATACCTTCCGTGTAGGGCGCAACCCATTGGCCGTATACGGGGTGGTCCATCGGCTTTAGCACACTGCCTATCTCATGGTAGCTCCAGGGGCATGGTAGCAATGCCGCCGCAGTCTGTCCCAACCCACCCAGCGCCGCGGTCCTGATCATGTGGTTGATGTATGCCAGGTTGGTTGGAGACGGGCCAATGCTTTCCACGTCCTCTACGGTCAAATCCACGAGCGACATGAGCTTCTGGTGCAAGGGGCGCTCCACAGGAGTGAATACCCGGCGGGATAGAAGCTCCATATTTCTTGAGTCGGGGGCTTTGGCCAGCGCCAGAGCCACTGCTCTGCCGAAACCCTCAAGGTAAAGATAGTCCTGCGCCAGATAGTAGCGAAACTTCTCCAGGGGCAAGGTGCCCTGCTGTAGCTCCCTCAGGAAGGGGTTTTCAAATACCTTCTTCCATATATCGTCTGTCTCCACCCGGAGTATCTGTGAGAAGCTCTTATCACTCATTGGTATCACCTCCCTGGGCGAGTAAGGGGTCACAGGTTCTCTCCCTGGAACCTGCCCACGTAACCTTGCTCCACCGGTCTTGCCAGGTACATGAATCCCATCTGCAACAGGCGTGCGCCCTTTGCCACCCGGTATCCCGACGGGTTGTAGACTGTCATGAGGGCTTGAGAACGTCCCCTGTACCCTGCGTCCCAAACGGCGGTATGGATAGCTACTCCAGAGCGGAGAAGGCTGGAGCGTGGCCTGGCCAGGGCCATGATGTGACGGGGCAGACCCACTATCTCGTTGAAAGTCACTACGTAGGCCCCGTCTGACAGATGTAAATAGCCGTCTGCGTGAAAGGGAATCCCCTCGTACCCGGGGAGCACCGATGGTTCTACGCCGTGTCCTGATTGGCCTGGCGAGGTGAACCTGAGCACCTCTCGCAGGGTCAGGTCGAATCCGTTGGGTTGTAGCTGAGCATCCAGGTCAAGATACCCGTCCACCAGCGGTTCGGGGGCTTTTATAAGCTCCAGTATGTCCTCCCTGCTAAGCGTACCGCCACTCGTGGACATTTTTGCCGCTCCCCACCGTTCAGTTTCTCGAGATACTGGATCCCCTGCCTTCGGTTTGCTCACTCACTATGAATGCGGCGGTATCCTTGCCGTAGGTGGTGTCAAACTCTGCGTCAAAGCGCTGGCCACCCATGGAGCCTAGAATTTCATACCGCCTCTCGGTGTACAATTTGCCCTCAAAATTTGGGCCTTTTACTTTCCTTTCTTCCTCGCTGAAAAGGTACATTTCGGTGGCTTGTATCATTAAATCCTTCAATTCTTCACCGGGGATGTGGGAAGTGGTGCGTAGGAAAGTGTATCCCCATCGTATTCCTAGATGCTCTAGCATTGTGTCATCACCATGTGTGCCATCGGCAACGTTTTATATAGTAGAGTGACGGTTATATAGTAAAGTGCCGGCAGTGATTCCCTCAAGCTGCCTGAAGGAAATTCACCTAGAATTCTAACACAGCGTATAGGCTTGCGAGCAAGGGAGAATCGGGTCGCCCGTGGCCATCTCCGTTCACCTGTCATTGATACTGAGAGCCCGTGGGGCTAGAATGCTCTCAGATAATCACGAGGGGGCAGCCGGTATGAAAATAGGCATTTGCCTATCGAACAATTGGGGAGTGGAAGACGTACAGTCCATATTCGGGATAGCTACGAGGGCGGAAGGCCTTGGGTTTGACTCGGTATGGGTAAGCGAGCACGTCTTCAACGTGAGCTACGTCTTTGACAGGATAGGAAGCAAGCCATATTACGACCCTATGACCATTCTCAGCTACGTGGCGGCTATAACCAAGAGGGTACGCCTGGGCACGTCCGTGCGGGTGCTTCCTTATCACAATCCCGTCAGGCTGGCCAAGACGGCAGCAACGCTGGACGTTATGTCCGGCGGAAGCGTGACGCTGGGTGTGGGGGTGGGGGTGTTAGAGCAGGAGTTGGCCGCCATGAACCGCCCCTTTGCAGAAAGGGGGGCC
>JAGWBG010000137.1 GCA_021296015.1 Dehalococcoidia bacterium
CAATGTGGACTGGCAACCTGGACGCCCGCAGGAGACACTCTTAACTCTGTCATCCCGGCATTCTGGCGAAAGTCCTAGGCACACCGAGGAGGGTCGAAACTCGCCGGGCAGAGCCGAATCCAGAGTGGGGGCGGACTCCGGCGCAAAGCTTGCCACTTACTCGGTACGGGGGCCGGAATGACAACCAGGATACCCGGGATGACAGCAAAAAGGCTCTAGGAGAGCCAATTGGAAAACCGTTCCATTCTGCCTGTTGAAAGGTTGCAGAAAGGTCTCTTTAGGCGGATAATTTTCCCATGACTTGAAATCTAGCCGGTGCTCATGGATAACTATTGGCGTTCCAAACGTGCCGGTGGCCGCTACCAGAAAAGAGTATGTGCTATCCTGGTTGTGGTTTCTTCTGGCGTGAGAGTGGAACCAGCTGCAGAAGGGGGACCGTCGTGACACTCTACTCCCCTCAAATAGAACTGCCCACAGATTACATACCTGGTTATGAAAAGGCCCGCGCCTTAGATCCAGAGAGGGCGGACAACTACATCTCCCACACGACCATCGGCGACCCTGTCATGGACGCGGTGGTGGAAGAACTGGCGGAGCTGCCTCAAGAGAAGGTCCACCAGTTCCTTCAAGCCGGGATGGATGAGGACCGAGACGGTATGCGGAACTCGCCGCAACTACTGCGGGACTTCTTCTTTGACGCGCCGCAGTCGGACCCGGACTGGCTTGATCACGACGCCTTCAAACCCGGCGTCCGCGCCTTCCAGAGAAACTCCGTCCTGATCCTTTCGGCCTTCGTCACCGGCGTGCTGATAGACGGCTTCTCGACGCTGATAAGCAAATCGTTCGCGCAGACCGGGCGCATATTCGACAACGGCGTTTGGAGACTCAAGCAGAACAATCGTCATCAGATGGAGATATTCTGGCCCGGAGGTCTAGACCGGCATGGAGACGGGTGGAAGCTGTCTGTCCGTATCCGGTTCGTGCACGCCCAGATTCGGCGGTTGCTGGCACAAACCGAAGAATGGGAGGACGACGCCTGGGGCGTGCCAGTCAGCGCCGCACACCTGGGCTATTCGATAGCCTGTTTCGCCGCTCGCACCATAAAGCATTCGGAGGCGCTGGGAGCTCATTACAGCCCGGAGGAGCGGGATGGGTTCCACGCTGTCTGGCGCTACGCCGGTTATCTCATGGGCATCCCCGAAACCATCCTCTTCACCGACGAGAGTCACGCCTTGCACATATACCGGATCGGCTCCATGTGTGAGCCTCCTCCTACACAAGAGGCGATCATCATGACTAACGCGCTGATCAACTCCGCCCCGCTGGTCGCTGGCATCACGGATACGGGGGAGCGGAGGAAGCTGGTGAGGAACGTCATCTACCCCATCTCCCGTACCCTCATAGGGAACGACCTCGCCGACCAACTGCGCTTTCCTCCGAGCAGATTGCCCTTCCCTCTGTTCTGGTTCCGGCTCGACCGGCGCATCCAACAATTGAGAGCACGGCTGCTAAGGGAAGTCCCCAAGAATTTCTCGGCGCTTCTGGAGGCGTCGGCCTACAGCGACGCCGGCCTGAGTTACCGGCTGCCCGATCACGTCTACTCCGAACAATCCAAGCAATGGTGACTCGCAGGCTCTTACACTGCTACTCGTACCAACCCGACCCGAATATCAACCCGTCACGGCGCACCGCCCAGGTGTGTTTCTGCCGGTCCTCGCCTGATTCCGGGTTCACAAATACATAGTCAACCCAGCGGCCTGATTCGGTGGCACCTAGCAATTTGTCGCCATAGAAATACCCCGTGGCGTCCACCCGGAGGCTGGGGTCGCGCCCCACGAACATCGGATTATGATGCGCTATTGTAAGTCCGCTCTGGTGGTCAATGATGAACACGTACCACTGGCCGTCTACGCTCTCTGTGGAACTGTAATAGTCAATGGCAGCCTCCAAACCCAAGGCGTCGTAGAGATTCATGGCCTGCTGTACGAAGGCCTGGGTGTAGGCAGGAGCGTCGGACTTGCGAGGCCCGCTCTCGTGCCATCCTGAGCCAAAGACCAACCCGTCGTATCGAACTATCCAGGAGTGCTTTGTCTCCATGTTGCCGGAGACAGGATTGAGAAAGGTGTAGTCGAACCAGGCCCCATCCTCCTCCGCAACCGCAATTACCGCCTCACTTGTAGGATAGTCGTTGGGTCCCACAAGCTCGGAACTATGTAGTCCCACGAGAGCAGGGTTGGCGGCGTGAGCAAGCATCGTGTCATCTTCGTCCAAGATGAACACATACCACTGGCCGTCTATGCTGTCCTCGCTGTTGTAGTAGGCAAGGGTGGCCTCCAGACCTTCCGATTGGTACATGGAGATAGCGTTGTTGACGAAGTACTTGGTGTACTCGTCGGAGTCCCACTTGGATGGGATAGGCTCCGGCGGTTCGGTGGCGGCGGCGATCCTCGCCTCCGCAATGGCGTCCATGATGCTGGAGAGCACCACGATGCCTTCCATCAACTCAAAGGTCTGCACCGTTTCCTGGTCGGGAGCGGCAGAGGCGGCGGCCTCGAAGACTCTGTGAATTTCTCGGTCCAGGCTGCTCAACCGCTCCTTGAATACCGGGTTCCGGGTGTTTTCGATGATGAGGAGAATCAAGTTGTCCAGCCGCTCAGAGTCCTGTCTCCTCGCATCGGACAGATCCGTGTCCGACAGTCCTTGTAGTTGCTCAGTGATGAAGGCGATGGCGTCCTCATCCAGAGAGGCAACGTCTCCCACTGGACCCGGAGGCCCGAGAGGCCCTTGTTCCCCGACGGGTCCCATAGGCCCGGGAGGCCCTTGCTCCCCCTCAGGACCCATAGGCCCGGTGGGGCCTTGCTCCCCCTCAGGACTCATAGGCCCGGTGGGGCCTTGCTCCCCCGCGGGACCTATAGGCCCGGCGGGGCCTGTATCTCCCTGGCAGGCAGCAATGGACAGGATTAGGACAACCATAACAAGGAGTGTAATTATCTGACGCATACAATTTCTCCCGGTTGAGAATGGCTACAAAGCGCCCATATCGCATCTTGGCGTATTGAGAATCAAGAAGCGCCTAATTGTAGTTGCTTGGGGGGGGAATTGCACGCCATAGCCCTTCTCCGTCATTCTGGCGAAAGCCTGCCCCGGTTCCCCGACCGGACTGTCTGTCCAGCGGTACGGGGCCAGAATCCAGGGTTGAAGTGAGAGTGGGTCCTTCTGCTGGGGCCTCTCATCCTAACCTTCTCCCACAAAAGAGAGAAGGGACTTTGGAAAGGCCCTGGAGAAGCTTGACGGCAAAATAGATGGATGTATGAAAAAGTGCTACAATTAGTCTTGCCTCAGACACGCGAACCATTTATGAAAGGCCAGGGATGGACAAAGTCCAAGATATCGTGTCAGACAGACCGGAGCAAGGTGGGCTTACCGCCGCCGTCGTTCTGGATACCTTGAGGAAAGAGTACGAGCCTTTTCCGTCGGAGCCTCGATATGACCCTGTATCAGAGCTGGTATTTACAATTCTTTCCCAACATACTTCGGACCGTAACTCCGAAAGAGCCTTCAAGCAGCTCATGGACAACTTCGGCTCCTTTGAAGAGGTCGCCAAGGGTGACACGCAGCTAATTGCCCAGTGCATCGCAATCGGCGGCCTGGCAAGCATCAAGGCCCCTCGCATACAGCAGGTGCTCAACCTAATCATGGAGCGGCGGGGAGAGTTGGACCTCTATTTTCTCAAGGATATGCCCCTGGAGGAGGCCAAGTCCTGGCTACGGGACCTCCCGGGCATCGGCCCCAAGTCTGCGGCTATAATCCTTAACTTCGCTCTTGGTATGCCAGCAATGGCGGTGGACACCCACATCTACAGGGTAGCAAAACGCCTGGGACTTATCGGGCCGAAGACCGGCTACGAGCAGGCTCACGATGTTCTGGAGAATGCCGTTGAGCCGGAGCAGGTCTTCCCTTTCCATGTGGCCCTGATAACCCACGGCAGGAAGGTATGCAAAGCGCCCAAGCCCCTTTGCCAACAGTGCGTTCTCGCCTATGGCTGCCCGTCACGAGACATGGGGAACAAGTGACAGAAGCATAATCTCAGGGGGTAGAAGTGAGAATAGGAATCATAAACGTTACAGGATACTCCGGGTCCGAGTTGGCAAGGCTCCTGTACCATCACCCCGACGCCAAGATAACCTCGGTTACGGGTAGAAGCGCCGCCGGGGAGAAGATGGGGGATGTCTTTCCCCACCTCTCCGGCTTCGACATGGTGATTCAGCCGGAGCTAGACGGTAGCCTGGACCTGGTTTTTTCCGCACTGCCCCATAAGGCCAGCGCCGAGGCGGTGATACCTCTGCTGGAGGACGGGGTGAAGGTAGTGGATATAAGTGCCGACTTCCGCCTCAGAATGGCTTCCGAGTACGAAGATTGGTACGGAGTCCCCCACCTGGGTCCCCAGTATCTTGAGGAAGCTGTGTATGGCCTCACAGAGCTTAACCGCCCGGAGGTCAGCCAGGCCCGGTTGGTAGCCAATCCCGGCTGCTATCCAACCAGCGCCATACTAGCCCTTGCGCCCGTGATAAAGGAGGGGCTGGTGGAGACTGACATCGTGGTTGACAGCAAGTCCGGAATATCAGGGGGGGGCCGCACACTGAACCTGACCAACCACTTCTCGGAAGTCAACGAGAATGTCATGGCCTACGCATTGGACGGCCACCGACATTTGCCGGAGATAACTCAGGAACTTGGCAAGCTGAATGCAACCTCGTCGTCCGGGGCTGGAGATGATGCAGCCCTGGCGCTTACCTTCCTGACCCACCTTATACCCATGACGCGGGGCATCCTGAGTTCCTGCTACGCCCGGCTAAAACCGGATGCCTTCTCCTCATGGGAGGAGGCCAAGCCCCGGATACGACAGCTTTACCAGGACTTCTATTCCGAAGAGCCTTTCGTGAGAATATCAGCCTCTCCACCACAGACCAAACAGACTCTGGGAAACAACGTATGTCTGCTTTACCCTACGGTGGACGTGAGGACAGGCAGGCTGATAGTCATAAGCTGCCTGGAC
>JAGWBG010000002.1 GCA_021296015.1 Dehalococcoidia bacterium
TTCCTGCACACGGGTCCATAGAACGCGCATCGTCGCTTGCACCTTCGTAGACCGGTAAACCAGGACGGGCACGAATGCCAGGCTCATCAGGGTCAATTCCCAGTTGAGGAAGACCAGTATACAGGTGATGGCTATTACCCTGATGCCCACTTCGAAGGAGCGGACCAGGCCCATCATTATGAAACGTCTCACCGCCTCTATGTCGGCAGTAACCTTGGACATGAGGTTGCCGGTGTGCTCTTTGTCGTGGAAGGCGAAGCTGAGGTGCTGTAGCTTATCGTACATATCGTTCCGCACGTCGTAGGCCACCTTCTGGGAGAGGGAATCGGTGGTGTAGGTGCGGGCAAAGTCGAAGAGGCCGCGCATGATGCTGGCACCCATCAGGGCTATGGCCATCCAGATAAGGGTGCTACGCTCCACGTCTCCCAGGGAGATTAGCTGCCCCTCTTCCCCGGTGATGACTATCCTGTTGATGGCCTCGCCCAGAAGCCATACTACGAGCATTGAAAAGGAGATGGAGGCGAAGAAGGTCAGATATGCCAGGCCCAAGCGAGCACGATAGCGCAAGGCCATGGTGGTAATTCTTATTAGTATTTGCATCTATATAAGTACGACCATCTACAAAAATATGATGGACCGTCTGGGCTCATCTGGGCGGTATCTTGAGGAGCCCAAAACAGTCCACTATAGTGCGAGATGATACAATCCCTTGTTATAACTCAGGTATTATAATACAAACTCCCCAATATGTACACTCCAAAATGGTGATATAGAAAATTACTCTGGGAATAGCCATCGCCCCAGCCGGCGCAGCTATCAGTGTTGACAGTGCTGGAGGGTGTTGATACACTCGCCATGTCTGAGAATCAGCATTTCCCCAAAAGCCCTGGTGACCATAGTGGCAAGCAAAGGAGAGAAATGAAGCTGGGCCTTTTTGATATGCCCTTGCACTCCCCCGACAGGAACCTCACTGAGACCTACGACCTGAACCTTGAGCTGCTGAAGCTGGCCGATAAGCTGGGCTACGACGAAGCGTGGATAGGCGAACACTTCACCATCGTCTGGGAGAACATGCCGGCCCCGGACCTTTTTATTGCCAGGGCTCTGGGCGAGACAGAGCGCATCGTATTGGCTACCGGGGTTATACTCCTGGCCTTCCATGACCCCGTGATGGTGGCCCATCGCATAGCCATGTTGGACCACCTGGCGAAGGGCAGGTTCTACATGGGCATCGGCTCCGGG
This sequence comes from Dehalococcoidia bacterium, assembly GCA_021296015.1. Taxonomy (GTDB): domain Bacteria; phylum Chloroflexota; class Dehalococcoidia; order Lucifugimonadales; family JAGWBF01; genus JAGWBG01. Next base: position 1,243 of record JAGWBG010000002.1, read on the forward strand.
GGTGTAAATACCGACTTTCAGGTTTTCGGCCTAGACAGGCAGACCGCGAATCCACGCCAGCGAATGAAAGAATCCATGGATGTCATCCTCAAGCTCTGGACTGAGGATGATCCTTTCGAATACAAGGGTGACTTTTTCCATGTCAAGTCGCCTGATCCCATAGACTCCGTGAAGCTCTACTACCACATGAAGCCCTACCAGAAACCTCACCCGCCCATAGCAGTTGCAGGGAGCAGCCCGGACTCGGACACGCTGCTGATGGGCGGCGAGATGGGCTGGTGGCCCATGAGCGGCCTCTTCCTTCATCACTCCGTCCTCAGCCGCAACTGGGACGTGGTGGAGAAGGGAGCCGCCATGACGGGCAAAAAGCCATCTCGCAATGAATGGCGAATCGCCCGCCAGGTGCACGTGGCCGACACCACCGAGCAGGCCAGGGAGGAAGCCCTCAACGGGCCGATGGCCCACTCCTTCGTGAACTACTTCCGGCCCCTCATGGGCTTGAGCGGAAGCTATACCAACCTGAAGACTGAGTTGGACATGCCCGATGAGGCCCTCACCCCCGAGTATATGCTGGACAACTTCTGGATTGTGGGCGACCCGGATAGCTGCATCCGGCAGCTGAGGGACCTTTATGACGAGGTTGGCGGATATGGGACGCTTCTGATAGTGTGCCACGATTGGGGACGCGACCAGAAGAAGTGGTACCATTCCTTAGAGCTAATGTCCAAGGAAGTGCTTCCCGCCCTGCAGGGCCCCCCTGAACCTGAGACATAGAGGCCCATCCGTCATTCCGGCGCAGGCCGGAATCCACCCCAACCCTGGATTCTGGCCACGTATCGAGGTACGGGACAGGCTTTTCGCCAGAATGATGGACCTGTCTGCCGATAGACGCCTCAATACGCCCTAGTTGCCGGTCGGCTGGTGCTCCCCCACTCGGCTTCTGAACAGGTCGTAGCGTTCTGACGACTGCTCTGCTACCCTTTCAATATCCTCCGCCAGAAGGTACCCCTCGTCCACGAGGGCCTGGGCTGCGCGCCTGACTCGGTCCAGGTAGTCATCCCTGGAGATATACCGCTCCTCGATGGAGAGACGCGGGTCGCCGGTAGTCTCCCGATCGGTCCTGGTGGCGGGGAAGGGCAGAGTCGAACCTACCAGACCGCCGGCATCCAGAAGCTGGTCAGACCCACCCATGTCCGGGTGGCGCAGGTTCCATCCGGTGTGGGTAGCCAATGGCACGCTGACGTCGGGGAGACGGATGCCTCCAAGCTCGTTGCCGTCCTCGTCCACCGCTGATACCAGGGCCGGATAATCTTTGCCAACCAGGGGCGGCAGAGCAGCGGCTATACCTGCTTCCGGACCTGCCCCGAAGTCCAGCCGCGACATATAGGACATGTGGGCCGGGAAACTCACGCCGGCAAAAGACTTGAAGGTAGCGGCTGTCCGGCTTGGAGGGGCAGCCGTGCCCTCATCTAGGCGCGGGAACCTGCTGGGAGGTGGAGCCTCCCCCGACGTTACCCACCTGTCCAGCCTGACCAACGCGGCGCGGAGCAGTGGTGCATAGTCAACGGAGTTGAACCGGTGCTGGCCGCGGGACCCATCCCGTGGGTTGGTATCAACGAGAGGGAAGTTGCCGGAGGCGTGCTGTGTTCCCGCGTAGTGATAGATGCGGACCAACTCAGACGGGTCAACATCCCGTGCCCCCTCTACGTCGGTATGAATCAACGATGCGTCACCCCGCCAGTATTCTGCAGAGGAGTTGGTGAAGAATACCCTGGGCATATTGTCCTTTGCCATCAATCGGGAAAGCAGCCCATCGATGCGTTCGGTCTCCGGCTCGGTCTGCTCGGTGTCCGTGAACGGGAACATAGCCCCCATGCTCCACTTGGAAAACCTGGAGGGCTGCCCGAACCGCTGGTTGAACTCGCCACGCCTGCCCCCGGCGATGTGAGGAATAAGCCCGTCAAATACCCTACGATCTTCCTCGTCATCATTCAGTTCCATGTAGAGAAGCTGTCGGAGGAACCTCCCGCTCTGGGACGCACCAAAGGCATAGGCGTACTGAATATCGTCGGCGCAGGGGTTACCTGTCTGTGCGCTTCCGTGCTTCAGAAAGGAGACCGTGTCCCGGGTCGCCAGAAGCCCCAGACCAACCACCGGCGCACCCACCGCCGTGTAGACCACCTCATACATCTTCCCGGGCACGAATCCCGACGCCATGTAGACATGGGAAGGGTCGGGCACTACCTGTCCACCCTCCAGCTTCGCGAAAGACCACCGGTCATGGGAAATGGTCACCGGCGGAGCGTCGTCATAGTCGCGCACCATGAGGGTGGCTTCCCGGTTGTCCATGCTGACGGCCGGGTAGGGGCGGTGCATACGGTCCGACAGCGCCTGTACCTGAGTGGGACCATTGGGCTGGAAGGTTACGCTAATCCTTCCCGATATGGGACGACCGTCGGGGCCCAGAGCATCGGGAACCTTGAGGCTCAGCAGACCACTATCCGGTGGTACGTCGTGCTGCCAGCCGCACCAGACTACGGTGTAACCCTCCCGCATCAGAAAACCGTTGCCCGGGTCCAGGGGAGCGCTGGGGTCCAGTGGGTCCAGCGCAGAGTTGAAATACTTCAACGCTCGGCGGCGGCCCCGGTTCAGCACGTCCAGAAAGATCCGGTGGTTGCCCATCTGCGGGTTGGCAGGCCTGAGAATCGAGAACTCCGCCGATGACCTCACCCTGCCGTCGGCGTCCCGGGGGGCCAGGTCCAGGTCGGTGATGCTCCGGTTGCGGGGATGGTTGGGGTCTGTACCAAGGTGAACGATGCCTTCCAGGTGCTCGTAGGGACCTACCTCGCCGAAGGCCACACCTTTCGCCAGGGGACTCCGCGACTTGATTTCAAACTCCGTTACCGCCATGCGACACCTCCCATAGTCAATCGGTAAGTAAAGTGGCTTAATTCTAGCACAACTGACTCTGGTCGGGTTTTGCTGTTATACTCTTTCAATATTTACCGTGGAGCAAGGCAAGATGATGGTTGTCCTTCTTGTGGGGAGTGGCGGGTTTCTCGGCTCCGCCATCCGATACCTGGTTGGTCAATGGGTCCTTGGCTTATCGGGCAACTCCTCATTCCCCTATGGCACCCTGGCTGTCAACGTGCTGGGTTGTCTGGCCATCGGCATATTGAACGGGGTGGCCGAGACCAGGGGGGTATTCAACGCTGAAATCCGGGGCCTTCTCTTTATCGGGCTTCTCGGAGGGTTCACCACATTTTCCAGCTTCAGCTACGAGACCCTCACCCTGGCCCGGGACGGACAGGTCTTGCCCGCTTTCCTCAACGTGGTACTCCAGATGGCCCTGTGCCTGGGGGCCGTGTGGGCCGGGTACAGGCTGTCCCACGTAGCATGACGTGATGAACCCTCTCCACCCCGGCAGCAAACATAGCGGGCGTTGTCCCGGTTTTGAGCAGCAGGTATAATTCCGTTAACCTAGCGAGGGGAAAAGCCATGAAAGTAACTGGGGCCAAGACGCGGGTATTGAGCACGCCGGCGGATAGTCACCTGGTGGTGGGCGTTGACATAGGCAACGCCACAAGAGAGTTCGTTACCCTGGAACTGGATACCGATGAGGGGGTACAGGGCATGGGGCTGACCTTCTTTGGCGGGCCGCTAACCGCCTCCCTCAAGGCGGCGGTGGACTCCCTGTGCGAGCTGGTCATAGGTGAGGACCCGATGAACGTCGAGGCCATCTCCGTCAAGCTACAGAGGGCGGCCAACATCGCCGGACCCGGGGGCATCCTCGCCCTTGCCCTGTCACCCATAGACATCGCCTTGTGGGACATCAAGGGTAAGGCCCTGGGTCAGACGGTCTGCTCGCTGCTGGGTGGCTACCGTGACCGGGTCCCCACCTATGCCAGCGGTGCTCTGGTGCGCGAGTATAACGTGGAATACCTGGCGGAGGCCGGTCCCCGGCTGGTCTCAATGGGCTTCAAGCAGATGAAGATGCAGATGGGCGCTGAGCCGACAGCCAAGAGGGAGATAGAACGGGTGCGTGTCATGCGGGAGAGTGTTGGTGAGGATATAGACCTGATGTGCGACATCAACCAGCTTTGGAACGTGAATCAGGCCATAGAGATTGGGCGTCAGGTGGAGCCATACCATCTGTTCTGGCTGGAAGACGTGGTATCACACAACGACTACCAGGGATTGGCACGGGTTGCCGACGCACTGACTACTCCCATAGCCGCGGGCGAGTACCACTACGGAATCGTCCCCTTCCGTCACATGCTGGAGACCCGCTCAATAGACATCGTGATGATAGGCCTGCTGCGAGTTGGCGGAATCACCCAGTGGCGCAAGGTAGCGGGTATGGCTGAGGCTTTCAACTTGCCTGTGGTCAGCCACGTGGTCCCGGAATTCCACGTCCACCTTATGGCAGCTATACCCAACGGGTTGACGGTCGAGTACATGCCCTGGACTATGAGGCTGTACGAGGAGCCGCCGGCCATCGAAGACGGACAGATAGTAGTGCCCCAAAAGCCCGGCCTGGGACTGAAGTTCAGCGAGGAAGCTCTGAAGAAGTACCAGATAAGCTAGCTCTTTTGAGGGCTGGAAGGTGAGCAGGGAGGCGCCGCCCGGAAGAACCATCGTATCTCTTCACAGTTTCCCCTCAAGCTCCGCAATGGCCTCCTGTGGATCAATCCCAAGCTCCACCGCCCGCCTGACATCTTGCTCCGCCTCTCCGTACCTGCCCAGGCGAATGTAGCTCATTGCCCGGTTGTTATAGGCGTAGGCAAAATCGGGTTCGACGTAAATGGCCCGGTCGAAGTCCTCTATAGACCTCTCGATGTGCCCCATATCGAAGTAGGCGGCACCCCGGCCGTTGTAGAGCATGGCGTTATGGGGGTCCAGGGTTATGGCCTGGTCGTAGCTTTCGATAGCCTGCTGGGGACGGCCCATCATCAGGTAGGAAATTCCCCGGTTGACGTAGGCGTCAACGTCCTGGGGGGCCAGCCTAATGGCCTCGTTGAAGTCCTCGACGGCACGGGTGTATTGTTCAAGCCTCATGCCGGCGAGACCCCGGTTATAGTAGCCATTGGGGTCCTGGGTGTCGAGTTTGATAGCCTCACTGAAGGCTTCTGCGGCATGCCGGTACTCTTCCCGGGCCAAGTAGTCCCTTCCCTGGCCCATGAAGACCTCGGCATCCTGGGGGGCGGAGCCAGCAGCCCCATCGTAGTCCGCAACGTCTGTGTCGAGGTGCACCTGGGGGTCGGACCCTATGTCTATGTCCGGGCTGTAGCGCTCCCCACTCCGGTCTCCAGAGCGTCCCCCGCCACCGAACATACGGCTCAACCAGCCTCTCCGTTTGAGGGGCTGACCACACAGAAAGCAGGCGGACGACCCTTCCGAGTTCTCCGCCTGGCATTTGGGGCATTTGAGCATAGCCGTGTCTCCGAAGATAATATAGCAGGACGACCTGAGCTATTATAGCAAAGCCCCCGGAGTATTTCTTGGGCTATTCATTTAGATTGGCGATGGTGGTAAACTGGTTCTAGTGCCGGTAATCAGGAGGATGTCTGGTGAGTGAGAAAAGGCTTGGAGTAGATTTCTCAGGCTCCGTTAGAGCGCTGAACGATAGCGATGAGATTCTGGCTGGTATAGAGAAGGCGGAGAACATGGGCATACCGGCGGCGTGGCTAATTACCGTCGGGGGACACCTGGACGCCATCACCGTCTTTGCAGCCGCTGCCGCGCGTACCGAGAGGATTATGCTTGGGACCGCCATTACCCCAACTTACCCCCGCCACCCTGTAGCCGTAGCCCAGCAGGTGCAGGTGCTTGGACAGCTGGCCCCGGGGCGTTTTCGCCTGGGGGTTGGTCCCAGCCGCCGCCGGGGAGTAGAGGACATGTTGGGGTTGGAGTACAAAGCGCCCCTGGGCCACTTACGGGAATATGTGCGTATTCTGAAGGCATTGCTGCACAAAGGGGAGGTGGACTTCAACGGTCGCTACTACCACGCCCACACGAGTATCAAGGCGCCCATGGACGTACCCGTGATGGCTTCAGGCCTTGGGCCTAAAGCTTTCGAGCTATGCGGGGCCGAGGCCGACGGGGGCATTAGCTGGCTGGTCCCGGGGAACTATATCCGGGACGTGGCCGTAGCTTCCATGACCGTCGGTGCGGAGAAGGCGGGCCGCCCGGTTCCACCCCTCATCATGCACGCCCCGGTGTGCGTCCACGATAACGCCGACGAGGTACGGGATGCTGTGGGCTGGTTCTTCGGCTCCTACCTCTTCCCCGAGTTCGTGCAGCTGTTCACTGCTTCGGGGCTGCCAGAAAGTGCTGAGGGGGCCTGGAGTGACGGCATGGTAGACTCCGTCGCTCTCTGGGGAGACGAGGCAAGGGTGGCGGAGAGGATAAAGGAACTGTACTCCTTCGGCGTGGACGAGATAATCGCCACTCCCGTGCCAGCCGGAGACAACCGGGAGGCTTCCATTGACCGCACACTGCGCCTCATAGCCGATATGGCTCCGGAGGTTGCAAGGTACTAGCGGCCCATAGACTGTTGCAGAAATTACTCCTATAGAAAAAGAGAAGGGGCCTTTTGGCCCCTTATTGTGTCTTCGGGTGTTTGGCGGGACCAGTCCGGCTATATCCTGTATACCCTGGCTGCGTTCCCACCTGCTATCTTGGCCTTCTCTTCCTCGGTGCAGTCCGCCAGAATCTCCTCAAGAATCTCCCGGCTTCTGGGGAAGGTGGACTCCACGTGGGGATAGTCCGAACCCCACTGGAGGGTGTCCACACCTATGATGTGCCGGTCCCTTATACCCAGGGCATCCTCCTGGAAGCCGATGAACACGTTGCGGCGGAAGAAGTCACTGGGAAGCATATCGTCCTTGAAGCGATACCCGCCTATTCCGGTAGACCTCTGGTTGTAGTTGTAGTCAATACGGTCCAGAAAGTGGGGTGCCCAGGACACCTCGTGCTCCACAGCTCCCACCTGTAGCTTCGGGTATCGCTCGAATACGCCGGTAAAGATCATGTCGGTGAGGGACATCCGCACGTAGTGGTCGAAGTTGACCGTGATGCCGAACCTACGATTCTCGCGGCTATCTCCCTCTCCCGAGCCGTACCTGTTGGTGGCGGCGTGCATACCAAGGGGCATCTCCAGGGCCTGGGCTGCTGCCCAGAGTGGCTCATACTCCGGCGAGTCGTACCTTCTGTCCATAGGGGGGTACACTGTTACCATCGCCCCCACAAACCCCAGGTTGGCGCAGCGTTCAAGCTCCTTTACGCCTATCCCCACGTCGTCCACGTTTATCATGGCTATGCCCTTGAGCCGCTTGGGAGCCGCGTTACAGAACTCACCGACAAAGTCGTTGTAGGTCTTGAATACGGCATTCAAGAGCTCTCCATCCGGTACCTTGAACAGCTGAAGGCCAACGGTGGGATAGAGTATGCCCACGTCCACGCTATCCGTGTCCATGTCTTTGACCTGTTCCTCGGGGATAAATCCCCCGGGCCGGACGTTCTCAAACACGTCTATGCCTTTTATCTCCTCCGGGTTGTCAAACCTCTTGCCCACGTTGGTCCCCAGAGATAGACCCTGTCCCATGACGCTGTCGCAGACCCATATCTGGCCGTCTTCAATGGGCATTATCTGCGGGCACCTGTCCTTGTACTTACTCTCGATTCTGCTGGTCCAGAGGTCCGGCGGCTCATAAATGTGGCTATCCGACGATATGATTCTGTAGTCAGACATAGCTGCCTCCTTGTCTTTTGTTTCGGTCGAGGAATCGGGCATTAAACCGTACCCGACCAGGGAGCGGTCTCAACTATTGAGAGCAATTGTAGTGACACATCCCAGGGTAGTCAAGCATCAAGCCGGACCGGGCAGTCCAAGAGTGTAACCACACGTTGACGGTGCTCACAGGCATCACTATAATTGCCTCATCAAGTACGACGTTCCGTGGAGACATTCAGATTGGATTTGGATAATTAAGGGGGTGTACATGGGCGGCAACAGCAAAAAGACTATGGTAATCCGAAACGGCACACTGATAGACGGCTCCGGAAGTCAAGCCACTCAAAACGAGGCGATAGTGATTGAGGGAGACCGTATCAGGAGCACAGGCCGGCTACCAGGTGACGTGAACCTGGAGGACAGGGACACAGTACAGGTTATAGATGCTTCGGGGCAGTGGATAATGCCCGGCCTCATAGATAGCCATTGCCATCTCTCCTTCGGGTTTCCCCAGATGTCAGGGGTGGAATCTGCCAGGGGGACAACCAGCCCCGAGTTCAGCGCCCTCCGAGCGGCAAAGAACGCTCAGACGATACTGCGTTCCGGTGTGACGGGCGTATCCGTGCCCGGCGGGACCTGGTTCATAGACGTGGCCGTCCGTGATGCCATAACCGCCGGTCTCATAGAGGGGCCTCGCATTGCCTGTGCGGGGCGTTTCATCGTCACCTACGGCGGCATAACCGACAGCGAGCCCTCCTGGGTAGGCACGCCGGAGCACGTCAACGGTGTGCTCGCCAACAGCGTGTCCGAGATGATTACCGAGGTACGAAGGCAGTGCAAGCATGGCGTGGACTTCATCAAGATAGCGGACAGCACCTGGGGCGACACGCAGACTATATCAAAAGATGAACTGACGGCCATCGCCGATGAGGCACACCGCAGGAACGCCAGAGTCACTATTCACTCGCGAGGCTCGGACTCGACCCGTGCAGCTGCGGAGGCGGGCATTGACTGGATTATGCACGCCGACCTGGCGACGGAGTCGGACCTGGATGCGGTGGCCGAGGCCGGGACCCGGATTGTGCCAACCATCACCGCGTTGGAGCATTTCCTCGAGATAGGCACGGAGTTCAGCCGAAGCCAGAGGGAAATGGATGTTATAAAGCGCAACATGAATGGGGCCGTGGGCGTCCTGGAGAGGGCGCGAGCACTGGGTATCAAGGTGCTGTGCGGGACTGACACAGGCAACTCCCCTGTGATGCCTTACGGGGAGCTTCACGCCAGAGAGCCGGAGATACTGGTCCGGTGCGGGGGCTACACCCCTATGGAGGCCATAGTGTCCTGTACCAGGGACAACGCCTTCGCAATAGGACTGGAGAACGAGGTTGGTGTGATTGAGGGGGGCAACCTGGCCGACATTATCATCCTGAAGGCCGACCCCCTGGCAGATATACGGGTCCTGCAGGGTGGCCGGAACCTTGCCGCGGTCATCAAAGGCGGCAAGATAGTGGACCTGAACGGCCGTGAGGCTGAAGAGGGCACGCTAGAGCTACAGGAGGCGGCGGTCTAAGGGGGAGTTTCTAAAGGGGCGTTAAACATCCGGTGAAAGGAGCCTGCCGTTGGACTTCCGGAACCTCATCTATGAGCGTGAGAACTCTATCTGCTACCTGACTCTGAATCGCCCTGAGAAACTGAACGCCATGAACGCCGACCTGCTATTCGAGCTACGGGAGGCGCTGACTACCATCGAGGCCGACCCTGAAATCCGTGTGGTGATTCTCACAGGGGCTGGACGGGCTTTCTCTGCAGGCTTCGACATCCAGCGGGGGCCGGATAACCCGGACCCTCAGGAAACCCAGCCCGACGCCTGGCGGGAGCACCTCAAAGGCCACATAGACACCTTCATGATGATATGGAACCTGAGCAAGCCGGTCATCGCCGCCGTCAACGGCTATGCCCTAGCCGGAGCCTGCGAGTTAGTCCAGGTCTGCGACATCAAAATCGCGTCCGAGAGGGCGGTACTGGGTGAGCCGGAAATACGCGCCGGCGTCGGGCCTCCCCTGCTCATTACTCCCTTCAGCGTGGGCATGGCCAAGGCTAAGGAGCTACTGCTTACGGGTGACACGATTGATGCCCACGAGGCGGCACGACTGGGAATGATTAACAGGGTAGTGCCCCATGACCAGCTCATGACGGAGTGCGAGCGCACAGCCCGCAAAATCACCCGAATATCCCAGGTTGGCGTGAAGATGAGCAAAATCGCCGTGAACCGGGCACTGGAAGGGATGGGGTTCCTGTCTTCCATAGAGCACAACCTGGAACTGATGGTACATTTCGACACCAGCAGCACGCCGGAGCAAGAGGAGTTCAATGCGGTCCGGCGGGAAAAGGGACTGAAGGCCGCCCTGGAATGGCGGGACGCCCGCTTTAGAGACCTGTGAACGATTGCAGCCTGTTATGCTAAAATCGTAAAGACGTGGAAAACTACACATTTCGCTCCGGTCTGCATCACGTCATTCTGGCGAAAGCCAGAATCCAAGAAGCCGCGGACGTGGATTCCGGCCTTGAGCCGGAATGACGGAGGGTTGTTCACAAAGGTTTCTGGTGAGGATGGGACCGGGGAGTGAGGGTATAGCCGGGAAGATGGAGGTGAAGGTGCAATGGCTTCCAACATAGTGTTATCTACTCAGGAGTACAACGTGGTGGGAACCAGGCCCATCCGTCACGACGGAACGGACAAGGTGACGGGCCGTGCTCAGTTCGGTGCCGACATAAACCTGCCGGGACTTCTGCATGGCAAGGTCCTCAGAAGCCCCCACGCCCATGCACGCATCCTTTCCATTGACGTCAGCCGGGCGCTGGCCTTGCCTGGGGTTAGGGCCGTGGTGACCTCCGCAGACCTCCCCCGGCTATCGGGCCAAGTGGCCGACCTGGAAGAGGCCGCAATGGTAACGTTGAAGTATCGGAGCGACAATTGCCTGGCATCGGATAAAGTGCTTTACAAGGGCCATGCCGTGGCGGCAGTGGCAGCCACCAGTCCCCACATAGCCGATGAGGCCCTGGCGCTGATAGATGTGGAGTACGAGGTCTTGCCTCCCGTCTTCAACGTGCTGGACGCCATGAAGGAGGACGCACCCATTCTTCATGAGGACGTCTTCACCACGGACATGAGCGGCGAAATTGCCAACGTAGCCAGCAACATCGCCTCCCATTTCATCACGGAGATAGGAGACGTTGAGGCAGGCTTCGCCGAGGCTGACGTGATAGTGGAGCGGGAATATGAGACAGGTATGGTACATCAGGGATATATCGAGCCTCATAACGCCACCGCATTGTGGCACGCCGATGACAACATTACCATCTGGTGCAGCAGCCAGGGCCAATTCAACATAAGGGACCAGTCGGCACAGATTCTCGGTATCCCGGTGTCGAAGATTAAGGTCATCCCCATGGAGATCGGCGGCGGGTTCGGAGGAAAGAACACTCCGTACCTGGAGCCTATCGCTGCCATCCTTTCCAGGAAGACCGGCCGCCCGGTGAAGCTGACCATGGGCCGGGCGGAGGTGTTCGAGGCAACCGGCCCCACTTCGGGCGGCTATCTGAGGGTGAAAATCGGCGTCAACAAAGAGGGGCGCATAACTGCGGCGGGCGCTTATCTGGCCTACGAAGCGGGCGCTTATCCGGGGTCTATGGTAAACATCGGCGCTATGTGCATATTCGGCCCCTTCGACGTTCCCAACGCCCGCGTAGAGGGGTATGACGTGGTGGTGAACAAGCCCAAGACCGCCCCCTACAGAGCGCCCGGAGCGCCCGCGGCAGCTTTCGCCACGGAGACGGTGGTGGATGAGATTTGTGAAAAGATTGGCATGGACCCTCTGGAATTCCGCCTGCTCAACGGTGCCAGGGAGGGCGGTCAACGGATTGGTGGCCCCCGGTATCTACGCATAGGCTGTCTGGAAACCGTCCGAGCGGCCAAGGAACACGAGCACTATTCAACTCCCCTTGAAAAGCCAATTTCCTCAAACGGTTCAAGCAGGCGACGTGGCCGGGGAGTTGCCGGCGGCTTCTGGATTACCGCATCCGGCCAGGCCAGCGCCGTAGCCGGAGTGAACCCCGACGGCACCGTGAGCCTGATAGAGGGTTCGCCCGACATCGGAGGCTCCAGGGCGGTCTTAGCCATGCAGCTTGCGGAGGTGCTGGGCATCGCCGCTGAGGACGTGCGGCCCATGGTGGTGGACACGGACTCGGTGGGCTATACCTCTACCACTACTGGAAGCGGCGTGGCCTTCAAGACCGGATGGGCCTGCTACGAGGCAGCCCAGGATGTGAAGCGGCAGATGATAAAGCGAGCGGCCAGGATATGGGACGTTCCTGCCGATGACGTGGCTTACTCCGACGGCGTGCTCTCCCACAGGTCTGACCCGGAGCTACGTCTCACCTTCAAGGAGATGGCTGCCCGATTGAATTCCACCGGCGGCCCCATTGCCGGACGCGCCACGGTAAACCCGTCGGGGGTGGGCGGTGCCTTTGCGGTCCACCTTGTGGACGTGGAGGTGGACACCGAGACCGGCAAGGTGGATATATTGCGGTTCACGGCGTTGCAGGACGTAGGGAAGGCCATCCATCCCAGCTACGTGGAAGGGCAGATACAGGGTGGGGTGGTCCAGGGCATTGGCTGGGCGCTTAACGAGGAGTATTTCTACAACGACAGGGGCGAGATGGTCAACTCCAGCTTCCTGGACTACCGGATGCCCACCAGTCTTGACTTGCCTATGATAGACACGGTAATCGTGGAGGTGGCGAATCCGGGCCACCCCTACGGTGTCCGTGGGGTGGGGGAAATGCCCATCGTGCCCCCTATGGCAGCCATATCCAACGCCATCTACGACGCCGTCGGTATCCGGTTGCGGACTCTGCCCATGAGTCCCGGCAAGGTGCTGGAAGCCCTGTGGGAGAAGGGGTGCTAGTCGGCCAGGGGAACGACGGCCGTAATGCTGGGGCCGCTGCTTACAACCCGGGTTGTATGTCCCTGGCCCGTCGTATCCTCCACCAAGCGGGCGTCTCCCGCTCCGAACCTGTGCAGGCTCCCGTCGCCCAGGCCTATCTCCAACTCCCCCGATAGGGATATGACGTACTGACGGCGGGGCGCCGGGTGCCAGTCTATGAAGTTGCCCGGAGGAGATTCCTGAAACATGATGCCCGTAGTGGGCCTCAGCGACTTGAGTTCAGGTTGCCCGCCCAGGTCCACGCTCTCAATGTGGGACTGGCCGTCGTTGCCAGTGTACAGCCGGTAGATGCCCATGAGAATGCCTCCCCCCGTGTAGATAGTCTATTCAGCGTCGCCGGCAGTATAGCACGAGATAAATGCGCTGGCTAGATTCGGGCTGGCCATAGGGTCTAAAGGCGGGGGAGGCGGATGTCCCTGGGCTGTTCCAGCACGGATGCCAGGGGCGATACGGTCCCCAGCAGTCCGATGTCTATGCTGTCTATCGTAGACCGCCCGCACATGCCCATAGATATGTCCAACTCATCCCGCAGCATCTCCAGAACGGCGCGGACTCCGGCCTCACCATCTGCTGCCAGACCCCAGAACAGAGGTCGCCCGATGAGAACGGCCCTGGCACCAAGGGCCAGCGCTTTCAGCACGTCCGTACCCCGCCTTATGCCACCGTCCATGTAGACTTCAACTTGCCCGTCTACCGCAGCGACGACTTCGGGAAGTACCTCGATGGTGGCGAAGGTAGTGTCCAGCTGACGAGCGCCATGATTGGAAACTATCAGGGCTTTCACCCCGTGCTCGGCGCACAGGCGGGCGTCCTCTCCCGTCATTATCCCCTTCACCAGCAACGGCAACGGGGTATTTGCGGCCAGCCAGTCCAACTCGGACCAGGTTGCTGCTCGGTTTATCAGCTCGTTTACCCCCCTGGGTGCATCCGAGCTAAGGTTCCACCAGCATTCTGCCAAGGCCACGCTCCCCGCGTAGTTGGGTGAAGGCTGGCCGGTGTAGTTGTTGCGGATATTGCGCTCCCGTTTGGCTCGAATCGAGGAATCTAGGGTGATACACAGGGCACAGTACCCCGCTTCCTGGGCGCGTTGGGCCATCAACGTGGTAAGTCCCCGGTCCTGGAACAGGTATTGCTGGAACCAGATAGGCCCGGTCGCTGCCTCGGCAACCTCCTCCATGGTGTAGGTCGAGCCGGAACTGAGCACCATGACAGTACCCATGGCGCCCGCCGCCCTGGCGGTGGCAAGCTCGCCCTCGGGGTGTGCCCTGCCGTGACCGCCGGAGGGGTCGGCCATAATGGGAAACTCAATCCTCTGTCCCAGCACCCTGGTGCTCAAGTCACGGTGTTCCACGTCAACCAACATCCGGGGACGTAGCATTATGGAGTCAAAGGCGGCGCGGGTCCTCCTCAGAGTAATCTCATCCGCTGCCCCACCCGCAACAAAGTCATATTCGGGCAGCGTCATCCTCTCCTTGGCAATGGTCTCGTACTCATAGATGTTCACAGGCTCCGTAGTCATAGCTATTTCACCTCGGCAATCAACTCTCAGGGTCATCAGACTAACTGCCTTACCTGCAGATATGAGACCGGCATATTATATTCGAGATTTGATACTTAGTCACCATCACGGGAATGACGGGGTGAATCCTTGACGGTCGAAAAATCCCGTAGGAACGAGGTTATATCCTTGACATGGCTATGGGGTGCCACTACAATCCCTCTCATCGGGCACGGTTCCACACTCCGGCCCCAAGCCCCATAGTGCTGAAGACGTACACCGAGAGTCTTCATAATAGCGCCTCAGTGCCCCGTTGGGAAAGGCAAGGAGCGCCCAGTGTTCAGCAAGGTACTCATCGCCAACAGAAGCGAAATCGCCTGCCGTATCATCCGCGCCTGCCAAAAGCTCGGCATAAAGACCGTTGCCGTCTTCTCTGAAGCCGACCAGCACTCCCTTCACGTTAAGCTGGCAGACGAGGCCTTCCTTCTCGGCCCGCCTTCTCCCAAGGAAAGTTATCTTAATATCTCTCGCATCATCTCCATTGCTCGCGCCTCTCACGCGGATGCCATCCACCCGGGCTACGGCTTCCTTTCCCAGAACCCGGATTTCGCCAGGGCCTGCCAGGAAGCCGACATCCGTTTCATCGGCCCCTATCCCTACGTCATGGAAAATATGGAGGATAAGGTCAAGGCCCGTAACCTGGCCAAGCGGGCAGGCCTCCCGATTCTGCCCGGCACCGACTCCCCCGTACCCGATTCCCAGGCCGACTCCACGGCAAGAGACTTGGGTTTTCCCCTAATGGTCAAGGCCGCTCAGGGTGGCGGTGGTATTGGCATTCGCATTATCAATTCCCCCGAGGAGCTTGCACCAGTCTTGCACCAGCTTCGCTCCCTCGCCTCCAATGCCTTTGGCAGCCCTCATCTCTATTTCGAGCGCTACATGCCAAATGCCTCCCATATTGAGGTCCAGGTCATGGGCGATGAGCACGGCAATCTGGTCCATCTCCGCGAGAGGGACTGCTCCGTTCAAAGACGCAATCAGAAAATCGTCGAGGAAAGCCCCTCACACGCATCCAAGCTCTCCCCTCACCAACGCTCCCTCCTCTGGGACTACGCCCTCCGCCTGGCACGTCATATCGGCTACACCAATGCCGGCACCGTGGAGTTCCTGGCTTCCCCCGAGGGGGAGGTCTTTTTCCTCGAGATGAACACCCGCCTTCAGGTGGAGCATGGGGTCACCGAGTTGACCACCGGCCTTGACCTGGTGGAGTTGCAGCTCAGGGTTGCCTCCGGAGAGTATCTCCCCGTATCTCAGGAGGATGTTAGCTCCAACGGCCACGCTATCGAGGTCCGCATCTACCCGGAGGACCCCGATTCCTTCATTCCTTCCGCCGGGATCATAAATGACTTCCAGCAGCCCTCGGGCCAGCACGTCCGCATAGACAGCGGCCTCTTCCCCGGATATGAGGTCAGCACCCACTACGAGTCCCTGATAGCCAAGCTGATGTGCTGGGGGCAGGACAGGGAGGAGGCCAGGGTCCGCATGTTGGATGCCCTGGATGAATTCAGGTTGGAGGGGGTGAAATGCAACATCCCCGCTCTCAAAAGAGTATTGGCCAACGAGGATTTTATCGAGGGCAGCTACGACACCGGGTTCCTGGTCAAGATGGCTGAGACTGCCAGGGCTGCATCCGGGATCGGTGTATATTCCGGGTCTCAGGTTGACGTAGCGGACATGGAGCTTGCCGCGGCCATAGGGGCTGCCCTGCTTGTCAGTATGAATGGGGCCACCCCGGCCGGCGGGTATCACCCGGTAGATTGGCCCAGTCCCTGGAAGCTGTACGGTAGGAGGGAGCAGATGGTTTCCCGCTCTCTGGGGGGCAGGTCTTGGCGTTAAGGACCGTTCGGGTCAAGGTGGGTGAGCGGTGGTACACTGTCGAGGTGGATAACATTTCCACTTCTCCCCTCAGGGTTACTGTAGAAGGGGAGACCTTTGAAGTAGAGGTAGAGGGCCTACATCCGGCAAACCCCGCCGCGGCCACGCCACCCAGAACCCCACGACAGGGGCCTGTTCAAGTCAGTCCGCCCACACCCAGGGTCTCCGACAAAGTCATTCGCTCTCCCATGCCGGGACGAGTGGTGGCCGTGAACGTGAGGCCAGGGGATACGGTTTCTCCGGGGCAGGAGGTGTGTGTGGTTGAAGCCATGAAGATGGAACAGAGCATCAGCACCTCCCAGGGAGGGGTCGTAAAGGCGGTACACATACAGCCCCTGCAGCAGGTGGGGGCCGATGACCCGCTGGTGGAGTTGGAGTAATATCAAAGGGGAGTGAAGCGGAAGGAGCCGAACCCCATGCCTCAAGAGTACATACACGTCAAGGGAGCGCGGGAGCATAATCTCAAGAACCTAGACGTGACCATCCCCCGGGACAAGCTGGTGGTCGTCACAGGTGTTTCCGGCTCAGGAAAAAGCTCCCTGGCATTCGATACCATCTATGCTGAAGGACAGCGCAGGTACGTGGAGTCCCTCTCCGCCTACGCCCGCCAGTTTCTGGGTCGCATGGAGAAGCCTGACGTGGAATACATTGAGGGCCTTTCTCCCGCCATCTCCATAGACCAGAAGGGCGTCTCTCACAACCCCCGGTCAACAGTGGGAACGGTCACCGAGGTATACGACTATCTGCGCCTGCTCTTTGCCAGGGTGGGTCACCCCCACTGCCCCAAATGTGGCAGACCTGTGGAGAGACAGACCGTGCAGCAGATTGTAGACGCCATCCTCAACCTGCCCGAGGACAGCCGAATTATGATAATGGCCCCCAAGGTACGTCGTCGCAAGGGGGAGCACAAGGAGGTCTTCGAGGAGGCCCGAAAGTCGGGTTTCGTCAGGGTCAGGGTCAACGGGACCATCTACCAACTGGAGGACATGGGAGACCTGGCCTTGAACAAGCAGAAGTGGCACTACATAGAGATAGTGGTGGACAGATTGATAGTGGGAGCAGACATGGAGGTCAACCGAGTGGCCGACTCGGTGGAGACTGCTCTGCGGCATGGCAACGGCGTGGTGTTGGTGGACGTACAGGGAAGCGAGGAGTTGGTGTTCTCCGAGCACTTCGCATGTGTCCACTGCGGGACCAGCCTCCCGGAGATAGAGCCACGCACCTTCAGCTTCAACAGTCCCCACGGCGCCTGCTCAGCGTGTACCGGACTGGGGTTCAAGCTGGACGTGGACCCCGACCTTATCATACCCAACAAGGAACTCTCCCTTGGTGAAGGGGCCATAATGCCCTGGGTGCGCTCCGGCACCTCCAGCGGCTGGTACAAAAGCCTCATAGAGTCCGTGGCCAAAGCCCACAACTTCTCCACAAAAGTACCGGTGAAGGACCTGCCGGAAGACGCTCTGAATCTAATCATGCATGGCAACAGCGGCAAGTCCGTGACCATGCGTCACAAGACCCACTCTGGTCACGTATATAGCTGGGAAACCAACTTCGAGGGGGTCATCCCCAACCTGGAACGCCGCCACAGGGAGACCCAGTCCGATTATATGCGGAATGAGATCGAGCGGTACATGACGGCCCAGCCGTGCGTCTCCTGTAATGGCAGGCGTCTGAGGCCCGAGGCCCTGGCCGTCCGGGTCTGCGGCATGGGCATCATGGATGTTTGCGCCCTGACTATAGACAGCGCTCTCGGATGGACCCAGGAGATAGCTTCGGAATCTCCCGGTGGGGAATTAGATTATCCCGCTGGCCCACCTCCCGCCGGGGCGAGCCGGAGGGGAGCTGAAGGTGGGCCAAGGCAGGGGCTGTCTCCCAGGGAGATGACCATTGCCCGGCAGATACTCAAGGAGATAGAGGCCCGCCTCAAGTTCCTTACGGATATTGGGCTGGACTACCTGAGTTTGAGCCGCAGCGCCCAGACCTTGTCAGGGGGCGAGGCCCAGAGAATACGCCTGGCTACACAGATAGGCTCCGGCCTTACCGGGGTCCTCTACGTGTGCGACGAGCCAACGGTCGGGCTTCATCCCGTGGATGACACCCGGCTCATCGAGACCCTGAAACGCCTTCGCGAGCTTGGAAACACCGTTGTCGTGGTGGAGCATGACGAGGCCGTGATGCAAGCCGCCGACTACATCGTGGACCTGGGTCCCGGCGCGGGGGAACACGGCGGTCAGGTGGTAGCTACGGGGACCATGCAGGACGTGATGGACTGTTCCGGCTCTATCACGGGCAACTACCTCAGCGGCAAGAGAAGGATACCGATACCTGAGAAGCGCCGCCACACTAACGAGAAGCACCTGCTGATAAAGGGAGCCAGAGAGAACAATCTGAAGGATGAGGACGTCAAAGTTCCCCTGGGGCTTCTGGTCTGTGTCACCGGCGTCTCCGGCTCGGGCAAAAGCACCCTGGTGTACGAGATACTGTACAAGAAGCTGGCCCAACTACTCTACCGGGGCAAGGACAAGCCGGGGCTGCACGATGCCATTCTGGGGGTGGAGCACATAGACAAGGTGGTGAACATAGACCAATCACCCATCGGACGCACTCCTCGCAGTAACCCCGCCACGTATACAGGCACATTCACTCCTATCAGAGAGCTTTTTTCCAATCTGCCCGAGGCCAAAATGCGCGGCTACGCTCCGGGCCGCTTCTCCTTCAACGTGCGGGGAGGGCGCTGCGAAGCCTGCCAGGGCGAAGGATATATACAAATCGAGATGCAGTTCCTCCCCGACGTGACGGTCCCTTGCGAGGTCTGTCATGGTCAACGATACAACCGGGAGGCGCTGGAAGTACTGCTGAGAGAAAAGAGCATCGCCGACGTGCTGGACATGACAGTGGAACAGGCCGTGGAGTTCTTCTGGAACTTCCCCAAGATACGTTCCAAGCTTGAGACCTTGCGGGACGTGGGACTGGGATACATCCGTTTGGGTCAGCCGGCCACCACCCTATCAGGCGGCGAAGCCCAGAGAGTGAAGCTGGCAACCGAGCTTTCCCGCCGGGCCACAGGCAAGACCATATACATCCTGGACGAGCCTACCACAGGGCGTTCCTTTGAGGACTGCGCAGCGCTCCTCAGAGTGCAGCACAGGCTGGAGGACGCAGGGAACAGCGTGGTGCTCATCGAGCACCACCTGGATATGATGAAGAACGCCGATTGGATTATTGACCTTGGTCCGGGCGCGGGAGACAAGGGAGGCCAGGTAATCGCCACCGGGACCCCCGAAGATGTGATGCGGACGGAAAGATCATACACGGGCCAGTACCTGTCAAAGGTGTTGGGTGGTGTCGGAGAGACTGTGATGGCGATGAGTGGGGACAGCTAGAAGGGCCAGGCTACTAGAGCAGCACCATATTGTTGCGGTGCATCACCTCCTGGCCGTAGTGGTAGCCCAGCACACCCTGTATGCGGTCGGACTGCTCACCCTTTATCCTGGCGATGTCCTGGGAGTCGTAGCTGACGATTCCACACGCTACCTTCTCCCCTCCCAACGCCACTATATAGACAATATCACCCCGATGAAACTCTCCCTTCACTTCCAGAACCCCGACCGGCAGAAGGCTACGGTTCTGCCCTCTCAAAACCAGAGCGGCTCCCTGGTCAACAACAATCTCACCACGGGCGGAGATTTCACTCAGCATCCATCGTTTGCGACTCTCCAGCCTGCTGGACGTGGGCGGGAACATCGTGCCCAACCCCTCTCCCCGGGCTAGTCTAGGGAGAACGTCCCGCTCCCACCCGTTGCAGATGACGGTTGCGACGCCGGAAGAAGTGGCAAGTCTGGCCGCCTCCAGCTTTGTGGACATCCCTCCCCTCGGATTGGGGTTGAGACGGCTGCCGGCCAGGGCCTCTATAGACGAGTCAATCTTCTCAACACGCGTGATGAGACGGGCATCTGGGTCAACACGGGGGTCGGCAGTGTGGAGGCCGTCAGTGTCGGTGAGGAGCGCCAACAAATCGGCATCTATCAGATTGGCAACCAGGGCTGACAGCCTGTCATTGTCGCCTAATACCTCCCCAATCTCATCCACGGCAACCACGTCGTTCACGTTCAACACGGGCCCTACCCCCAGTTCCAGAAGGGCCAGAAGGGTGTTCCGCACGTTCAGATAGCCTTGGCGGTCGGACAGATCCTTCCAGGTAAGCAGGGCCTGGGCCACACTGATGCAATGTTCTGCGAAACGCTGCTCGTAGAAGTGCATAAGGTGGCTCTGACCCACCGCAGCGAGCACCTGCCTGAAGGGGATTCCTCTGCGCTCCTGGCGGGTAAGAAGGATGTCTCTTCCGGCGGCCACTGCCCCCGACGTTACCAGTACCACTTCGGCTCCCAGTGAGCGAAGCCCCGCAATCTGGCTGACGAGTCCCGACATCACCTCCAGGTCCAGCCGACCTGTTCCACCAGTGAGAACACCTGTGCCCGCCTTTACCACCAGGCGTTTATATTGAAGATGGGCCACGAAATTACATTCCCCTTCCCCAATGCCAAAGTAGCATAATTATAGCAGCAGGGCACAGGCCCAACAAGAAAATTCGAGATGGACAAATCCTCTTGAGACGACTATAATTGGCTACGGATTCTTGGTGCACCCTACAGGGGAAACCGCCGCGGCTATGCCGTGATAATAAGGGAGACTATGTCGGATGGTCTCCTTTCTTAATTATGAGACGAGAGAGACCGAAGGACACTGGATGGGCCGAAGCAATTGGATGGGTCTTCCAGATAACCCGTCCCAAACCCGAGAGAGGTAACGTGCAATATGCCTACCTTCGTTAACCCGGATGCCTGCAACGCCTGCGAGGGTATACACCAGGGTCCCCTCTGTGTCTACATTTGCCCCAACGACCTGATGGTCCTTGCCCAGGAAAGCATGAAGGGCTTCAACCGTGCGCACGACATGTGCTCCGAGAGCTTCGCCTGTCTCAAGCTCTGCCCCCACGATGCTATTGATGTCCGGGGCTACGCCGACTTCGTACCGCGGGGCGCTTCAGTAAAACCCAGGAGAA
>JAGWBG010000138.1 GCA_021296015.1 Dehalococcoidia bacterium
GATTAGATTGAGCACCCCGGGGGGCACGCCCGCATCCTCGAACACTTTCACCAGTTTCACGGCGCTGAGCGGGGTTGAGGAGGCAGGCTTGAATATCAGGGTGTTGCCGCATATAAGGGCTGGGGCCATCTTCCAGGCCGGTATGGCTATGGGAAAGTTCCAGGGGGTGATGATTCCCACCACTCCAAGGGGTCTGCGGGTGGTGTAAGCCACGGTATCTGGAATCTCCGACGGGGTTGTGTACCCAAAGAGACGCCGCCCTTCTCCCGCAGCGTACTCGGTGATGTTCATGGCACGCCGTACCTCACCCTGGGCATCGGGCAGAGGCTTTCCCTCCTCCAGGGTTATGGTCCGTGCTATATCGTCCTGGCGCTCCCGCATTATCTCCAGGGCACGGTAGAGGATGGACGCCCGTTGAGGGGCGGGCATGGACGACCAGGCGGGAAGGGCGGCATGAGCGGCATCTATCGCCCGGTTTGCGTCATCCACCACCGAAGTCTGGAAGCTCCCCAGCACCGTCTTGATGTCAGCAGGGTTGGTGATGGTATAGGTGCGGCCGGAAACCGACTCCACCCACTGACCGTTGATGTAATTATGATAGGTGGGGACCTGTGAACCTTCAGCCATAGACGCCTCCTTGGGGGCGTAATGTAATTCAGTAGGGGCGACCACACAGTCGCCCCCAATCTGACAGCCCTATTCTTAATTATGGAGGACTTACGATGCGGCTGCGGCAACGGGTGCCAGATGCTTCTGGAACCAGCCCAAAGTCCGCTCCCAAGCGTCGTTGGCAGAGGGTTCGTGGTAGCTGGCCCGCTCATCACAGAGGAACCCATGACCTGCTCCGGGATACATCTTGAAGTCGTAGACCTTGCCATGCTTCTGAAGCTCGGCCTCGATTCTTTTCACGTCGTCCGGCGTCGGGTTCTGGTCCAACTCGCCGAAGTTGCCCATGACAGGACACTGGATTCGGGCGGTGCGGTCGAATGGGGAAGGGCCAGAGCCCAAGGCTCTGAAGCAGTTGCCGCCATAGTAGTCCACGGCAGCGGCCAGGCCGGGACAAGAGGAGGCCGCCAGGTAGGTGATGAGACCTCCTGCGCAGAACCCCACTATGCCAATCTTGTCCCCAATCACCCGGGGGTGACTCCGTAGCCAGCTTATGGTGGTGTTTATGTCCAGCACTATAGTATCATCCTGCCAGTTCGCCACAGCAGCGGCCCTGGCATCAGGGTCGTCATAGGGGTAGACCGGATTCGTTCCCCTGATTCCCTCCGTTGTGCCTTCCCTGTGGAACATGGCCGGAGCAACGGCGAAATATCCGGCAGCAGCCAGACGGTCGGCGATGGACTGTATGTTGCTGTTGACCCCAAAGACCTCCTGTACCACTATGACTGCCGGAAGCTTCCCTGGCGTGTTGGGTACGCTCACGTAGGTCGCCATGTCGTCCAGCAAATCATCGGGGGCCTCTACTCTCTGAATCTCCCAAAACGACGCCATCTCCTTATCCTCCTTACGTTACATTTGGATTGTTCTACTCATTGACAGGGTACTGCCCGCTCAATGGCCGGGGAACGGGTTTCTCAGCAATTGTAGACCAATCCCCATCTGGAACAAATTTTAGCAGAGGAATCAAGGGTATACAAGCGGGATTTTGGACAAGGGGGATAGCGTCTGCTATCATACCCCCAACACCTCTGCCTGAAAGGAGGCGGGGACATGCCGATGGAAGGCCTGCTTTCGCTGGTGGAAAGGCTCAGGGAGCGCATTGACTCCCACGGAGCCGCCCTCCGTGGGAGCGAGGCCCTGACCCGCTACGCGCTGATAGACCCCATGCTGCGAGAGCTGGGCTGGGACACGTCTGACCCGGAGATGGTGATACCCGAATACAGCTCGGGCGGTGGGCGGGCGGACTACGCTCTTCTCAGCGCCGGCAAGCCCGTGATGATGGTGGAGGCCAAGAAGCTGGATGAGTCTCTGCAAAGCGCACTTAATCAGGCTATCAACTATTCCATAAGTGGAACAGGCAATAAAGCCCGCTATTTTTCGGTAACCGATGGCGCGAATTGGGTAATGTACGATACAAGCAAGCCTCCCGCTGAGATGCTGATAACGTCCTTCGACCTGAAGGGAACATCGGCGGCTGAGGCGTGCTTGCAGGCGTTGTCCCTATGGAGGCCTAGCGTGACTTCAGGGCGCGTCCAAGCGGGGAAGGCTCCCGTCGTTGGGTTGCCCGATGACTCGCCGGGTACGCCAGAGCCTCCGCCCCCAGAGCCCCCCGAACCGGGATGGGAGCCGCTATCAACACTGAAACCAGTCCCAAGTAGAGAGAATCCATCTCCTTCCGAGATTCTGTTGCCCGACAATTCGCGCGCTAGCATCAGGAAGTGGATAGATGTTTCCGTGACAGCTATACGCTGGCTTATGGAGAACAACCATCTGAATGCAGCCCATTGTCCCATTAAGAGCGGAAAAAGCTACATATTGACTAACTGCCCCACGTTTCCAGGTGGGAAACCTATGCAATACTACAAGGAGATAAACTCACTGTATCTGAGCGCATATTACAATTCCCGTAATCAAATTAGAAATCTACGGCTTATCATTGAGCACGCGGAGCAGGACCCGGCGCAGTTCAAGGTGCGCTTCCCCTGACCGCGGCCATGAGACCTTTGCATAACCTATGATGAAGCTCCATGATCCCGTCATTCCGAGTGCAGCGAGGAATCTGAAATTCTTGGGCAGCGGAACAGCGCAAATCACAAGGTCTTTAGACCCCTCGTCCGCCTGAGGCGGACTCGGGGTGACAGTGAAAAGGCGCTTGGGACGAGGATCGAACGGTCCTGTTCGCCCAGGTGACTCCCATTGACGATACAAAATGCGGGTGCTATACTAATTCCTGACCTAAAAGGTCAACAATAGAGATTAAGGAATTCGACGGAAAACACCGGACATTCGGAAGGAAATGAATGTGACCACACCGAAAGTCATCTCGCGAAATACGGGGCTTGAGGACTCGGACTACAAATGGGGCTTTACCATAGATATAGAGTCCGACGTAGCCCCCAAGGGCCTTAACGAGGACATAGTCCACTTCATCTGGGCAAAGAAGAACGAGCCGGATTGGATGCTGGACTGGAGGCTCAAGTCATACAGGCACTGGCTCAGGACGAACCATGAAGAGCCCAAGTGGGCCAACGTCCACCATCCCCCCATTGACTTCCAGGACATCATATACTACGCCGCCCCCACCTCCAAGGCGCAAGGTCCCAACAGCCTGGACGAAGTAGACCCGGAGTTGGTAGAGGCGTTCAACAAGCTGGGTATCCCCATCGAGGAGCAGAAAAAGCTCTCGGGCGTGGCGGTGGACGCGGTGCTGGACAGCGTATCCGTTGCCACCACCTACAAGGAGACCCTGGACAAGTACGGAATCATCTTCTGCTCCCTCACGGAGGCAATCCAGAAGTACCCGGACCTGGTGAAGAAGTACATGGGTTCCGTCGTACCCTACACAGACAATTTCTACGCCAGCCTTAACTCCGCCGTCTTCAGCGACGGCTCCTTCGCCTATATTCCCAAGGGCGTGCGCTGCCCAATGGACCTGATGACCTATTTCCGTATCAACCAGGCCGACTCCGGCCAGTTCGAGCGCACCCTCATCATTGCGGACGAGGGCAGCTACGTCAGCTACCTGGAGGGATGCACGGCACCCAGCAGAAAGACCAACCAGCTTCACGCTGCGGTGGTGGAGTTGATTGCTCTGGACAACGCCGAGATCAAGTACTCCACCCTCCAGAACTGGTTCCCGGGAGACAAGGAAGGCAATGGTGGCGTGTACAACTTCGTCACCAAGCGAGGCAAGGCCCAGGGTGTCAACTCCAAAATCTCCTGGACTCAGGTGGAGACCGGCTCCGCCATAACTTGGAAGTACCCCAGCGTGATTCTACAGGGCGACAACTCCGTCGGGGAGTTTTACTCCGTGGCGCTGGTGAACAATTATCAGCAGGCGGACACCGGCACCAAGATGCTCCACATAGGGAAGAACACGAAAAGTACCATAGTTGCCAAGGGCATCTCCGCAGGAAAGGGCAATGCCACGTACCGGGGCCTGGTCAAGATTAACCCATCGGCCACCAACGCCCGGAATTTCACCCAGTGCGACTCCCTTCTTGTGGGCGACAAGTGTGGTGCCCACACGGTCCCCTACATAGAGGTGCGCAACCCCTCGGCACGGATGGAGCACGAGGCCACCACGTCTAAGGTGAGCGATGACCAACTCTTCTACCTGCAGCAGCGGGGCATCTCCCTTGAGGACGCCCATTACATGATCATCAACGGGTTCTGCAAGGGCATATTCAAGGAGTTGCCCTTCGAGTTCGCCGCCGAGGCATCCCAGCTGCTCAAGGTAAGCCATGAAGGCACCGTCGGGTAACAGCGACCTGAGAAGGTGTATTCAGCTACTGATATCCTCTCCCGGCAAGGACACCCCCACACCCAAGCCATCTCCCAGAGGGAAAGGGAGGCTACGTAAGGGTCCCCAAGGGGTGGGGCATTCTACCCAATATTCAGCTTCAGAGGAGCATAGACATCCAATGCTCATAGTGCGCAACCTCCACGCATCCATCGGAGAAGTGGAAATATTAAAGGGAGTGGACCTCAAGGTTAACGCCGGCGAGGTACACGCCATCATGGGCCCCAACGGTTCGGGCAAGAGCACCCTTGCCAACGTGCTGGCGGGAAGGCCCGAATACACCGTCACCGATGGTGACGTCATTTACCAGGACAAGAACCTCCTGGAGATGGACCCTGAGACACGTGCGCGAGAGGGGATTTTCCTTGCCTTCCAGTACCCCGTCGAGCTTCCGGGGGTCCGTAGCTGGCAATTCCTGAACGCATCGGTGGACGCCATCCGCTCCCACCGGGGCGAGTCGGAGTTGAGTATCCGCGCCTTCGACCGGATGCTCAATGAGAAGATGAAGATAGTGGAGATAGACCCGGACCTCACCAGGCGGTCGGTCAATGAGGGCTTCTCCGGCGGCGAGAAGAAG
>JAGWBG010000139.1 GCA_021296015.1 Dehalococcoidia bacterium
CTGCCATCTGAACGACGGGAACGGTTTCGTGGTGTCCTGGCTGGAACCGAATGTGTTCATCCAGCCTCGGTGTTCGACCCCATGTCGGCGCGAATGGCCGACTCCCTTGTCTTTGAAATAGGGATGTACGCCGGCTCTATCGCCTCGGCAACAGTCCTGGGTGCACCGGACCAGGTGGTCCTCACGCTCACCGAGTTCGCGGAGCAGATACGGCGCATTACCAGAGCCAGCGACCTGAGCTTGATGGTGGACGCCGATCACGGGTACGGCAACGCCCTTAATGTCATGCGCACTGTTGAGGAGTTGGAAGCCGCAGGGGTCTCGGCCTTGACCATTGAGGATACAGTGCTTCCCGAGCCCTTTGGCGGACAGGCGGAGAGAATGGTCTCCATTCCCGAGATGGAAGGCAAGCTGAGGGGCGCCCTTCAAGCAAGGCAGGACCCGTCTCTGGTCATAATAGGGCGCACAATCGCCTTACAGAACGGAGGGATTCGCGAAGCGGAGATGCGGGTCAGGGCTTATGAGAAGGCAGGCGTTGATGCCGTCTTCCTGGTAGGTATCAAGACCCGGGAAGAGGTGGAAGCCGTCCACCGGGCGACTTCTCTGCCCATACTGTTGGGTAACGCTCCGTCGTCGCTGGGTGATACGAGTGTCCTGGCAGCCAACGGAGTCCGCATTGCCTTGCAAGGCCACTTACCCTTCTACGCCGCTGCCAAGGCCGTTTACGATACCCTCAAGTATCTCAAGGAAGGGGGGTCTCCGGCGGACTTGAGCGGAAATGCGGCTTCCGAGGAGATTTTGGCCGTCGCCCAGAAGAGGGACGACTATTCCCGTTGGCAACGTGAATACCTGAGATAGAGGGCCCTCTCTTCTAGCGGTTCGAACTATGATCAAATCCCTTGACCATAGGACAGTTCGGACATAAAGTTATCAGGCTATACTTTGGCCTGGCGTTAGGGCAGGCCTGTGATAGGGGGTACGACAATGGTGAGAATTGCTGTGCTGGACGATTACCAGGACGTGGCCCTGAAATATGCCGATTGGAGTGTGCTTCCATCCGATACGAAGATACAGGTGTTCAGGGACCACCTGTTTGACGAGGATGCCATAGTCGAGCGGCTGAAAGATTTCGAGATTGTTATGTCGATGAGGGAACGCACTCCCTTTCCCCGGAGCCTGCTGGAGCGGCTCCCAAATCTGAAGCTGTTGACCACCACGGCGATGTTGAACAGGGCCATTGACGTTGAATCCGGCATGGAGTTGGGTATTACGGTGTGCGGCACCGGGTCGGTCCCTTCCCCTACGGTAGACCTTACCTGGGGTCTGATTCTTGCCTTGCTTAGATACATTCCCCAGGAGGACAGGGCAATACGTGACGGCAAATGGCAGACCAGTATGGGTATTGGCCTGCAAGACAAGACCCTGGGCGTTGTGGGTCTGGGCAATCTGGGCTCTAAAGTGGCCGTTGTGGGAAAGGCCTTCGGGATGAACGTGATTGCATGGAGCCAGAATCTCACCGCCGAAAGGACTGCCCAGTTCGGCGTTACCCTGGTAACCAAGGACGAGCTATTCTCTCAGTCCGATATTGTCACCGTTCACATGGTCCTGAGCGATAGGAGCCGGGGACTTGTCGGCGCTTCGGACCTGGCGAAGATGAAGCCGACGTCCTACCTGATTAACACCTCTCGCGGCCCCATTGTGGACGAAAAGGCTCTGGTGGAAGCACTGGGAAATGGGGCGATTGCCGGGGCAGGGCTTGACGTCTTTGACCAGGAACCCCTGCCGCCGGACCACCCCCTGAGGCATCTGGAGAATGTGGTAGTGACCCCCCACATAGGGTACGTGACTACGGAGACTTACGAGGTCTTTTTTAGAGATACCGTAGAGAACATTCAGGCCTTTCTGGAGGGACGCCCCATCAGGGTGATTACCACCAGTAGATAGGTCGCCAGTAGTGGGCAGGTTCAAGGGTGTCAGAAGGATCACCCTCGCCTTAGTCCTCTCCCTTGATGGGAGAGGAGAGACTGCGGGCGAGATTGTGAGGCAGAATTAGGACGGAGGTGTAGAAATGGTGCTCCCCCTTGAGGGTTATCTAATGCTGGACTTGAGCCGCCTCGTGCCCGGGCCGATGGCGACCTGGATGCTGGCTGACCTGGGGATGGATGTACTGAAAGTGGAAGAAATGGAGGTCGCCCGCGCAGGACGTGCTCGGGACTCCTTCTCTCCCATCGTGGACGACCCGGACACGGAGGCGCGTGCGATGGCATGGAACTTTGTGGGCCGAAACAAGCGCAGCATACCCATTAATCTGAGGTCCCCGGAGGGCCAGGAGATTTTCCACAAGCTGGCGGCCAAAGCCGACGTAATCTTCGAGAGCTATCGCCGGGGTGTGGTGAACCGGTTGGGGGCCGATTATGAGACGGTCAAGGCGATAAACCCCCGCATCATCTACTGTAGTCTCAGCGGCTACGGTGCAGAAGGCCAGTATGCCGACTGGCCCGGCCAGGAACTTAACGCACAGGGTATGTCCGGGGTTGGGGCACTTGTCGGCGACCCCGATACTGGGGAGCCTGCCTATTTGCACTATCCCCTGGTGGATACTTATGCGGCGGCCTGCGTTGTAATCTCGATTCAGTCCGCCATTCTTGCCCGTGAGCGCACAGGGGAGGGTCAGTTCATTGACATCTCCATCACCGAGGCGGGCGTATCGCTGATTAATCAGGCCAGCGTGGGATACCTGCGGGATGGCTATGTGCCGAGCAGGTGCGCCGTTACAGGCATATCTCCCATCAGATGCAAGGACGGCAAATACCTCACAAACGCCTCCACCGCAGAGACCCATTTCTGGAACCGGTTTTGTCAAGCGATTGGGCGCCCCCAATACGAGAACGTGTTCCCCATTCCCTTCGACCGGCGTGCCGCCGCGGCAGTGGACCCTGAAATTCAGGGCATAATCAAGGATGTCAAAGATGTGATGCTTACCAAGACCCGGGACGAATGGATGGAGATAATCCCGGTGGACATATCCGTAACGCCCCTCTTGGAACTGGACGAGGCCCTTGAGGGAGAGTATGCCAGAGACCGGGGAGTGCTCTGGGAGATGGAGCACCCGGTTGCGGGTAAGGTGAGGCAGATAAGCTCACCCTTCCGGCTGTCCGAAACACCGCCAAAATTCCGTAACTTTGCCCCCATGCTTGGAGAGAACACCCTGGAAGTCCTGGAGGAACTTGGCTACGACGAATCCTCGATCGAGCGCATGGAACGGGAGGGCATAGTCAGGGTGAGCCGCTGGAGTCCGCCGCCGGCGTAACACGTTTAGGTCGCTCCGCGTAGACGTGGGTCGAGGACATCTCGTACGGCATCACCAAGCAGGTTGAAGCCAAACACCGCAAGGCTTATGGTGATGCTGGGAAAGACCACGAGCCAGGGAGATACCGACACCAACTCACCACCGGTGATGGACAGCATACTGCCCCACGAAGGGATGTCCGGGGGAGTTCCCACGCCCAGGAAGCTAAGAGATGCTTCCACTACGATGGCCACGCCGAGGTTTGCGGTGGCGAATACGATGTACGGGGCCATGCAATTGGGTATAATATGGTGAAGCATGATTCTGGAATTGGTAGCCCCCAAAGCTCTGGCTGCTAGTATGAAATCCCTCTCCTTTACGGCCATGGCCTGTGAGCGAACGATGCGAGAGGCACCGGGGATAAATATGATTATCAGGGCCAGGATGACGTTCTGCATCGAGGCTCCAGCAACGGCCACTATCGCCAAGGCCAGGATGATAGCTGGAAAACCCATGAGAGTATCTACCAAGCGTTGAAAGGGCAGGTCTACCACACCGCCAAAGTATGCGCTGACAATGCCTATTAATGCCCCCGCAGTCACTCCTATGCCTACACTGATCAGGCTGACATAAAGGGAAATCCGTGCACCGTGAACCAGCCTGCTAAGGGTGTCCCTCCCCAGTTGGTCGCCACCCAGCCATAACCTTTCCCCGGTGCTCCCTCGGCATGACGTCTCGTCTTCACAAATCGTCCCAGGACCGGCATATTTGTAGGTGACATGCACTTCCCTGACGTCAAACGGGGAGATAAGGGGTGCTATGATTGCTACGATTACCAACGCCAGAAGTATAACACCGCCCGTTGCTCCCAGAGGCTTCCTACGTGCAAAGCTCGCGATCGACTTTGAAAGATCGTGTCCCCGGGCCAGACTTGTGCGTGCCCCCGTTCCCAAGAGGGACGCGCTGGCTCTCTTTCTAAGCATAGCGAATCCTCGGGTCCACCCAGGCGTACACCAAGTCAACCAGCAGATTCACCGTGAGTACTGCCAAAGTAAAGACTAGGACAATCCCCTGGACCAGTTTATAGTCCCTTGCCAGGGTTCTGTCTATCAGCAGCGAGCCGATGCCTGGTACCACATAAATCCTTTCGATGACTATCGTTCCCCCAAGCGAGACGGCAAAAGACCATCCGAAAACGGTGATCACGGGCAAGAAGGCATTCTTGAGGGCGTGGATGAAGATTACTTTCTGCTCTCTGAGACCCTTGGAGCGGGCCGTTCGAATGTAGTCCTCGCGCATAACTTCCAGCATGGCAGATCGAGTTACTCTGGCCACTAGACTTACCTTGAAAATCGCCAGGGTCAAGACCGGAAAGACCATCTGCTGTATGTTTTTCCAAGGGTCTTCCCAGGGAGAGGCATATCCCAAGGGAGGAAACCAGTTGAATATACGCACCAGGAGATATACAGTTACGATTCCAACCACGAAGATGGGTATGCTGATACCGGAGAATGTGAAAATGCGGGCACCATAATCAACAGCTGTATCCTGCTTAATCGCCATAAGGATGCCTATCGGCACCGCAATGATCATACTGACAATGGAGGCCAGAAGGGCCAGTTCAAGAGTGAGGGGGTATCGGGGGCCAATCTCGGATGTCACCGCAGTTCCTGAGAATAGGCCTGTGCCCATTTCTCCACGAAGCAGTCCCCACAGCCAATCACCGTATTGGACATGAAGGGGTCTGTCCG
>JAGWBG010000140.1 GCA_021296015.1 Dehalococcoidia bacterium
CCGCCGCACCCCCCTTCAGCGTCATCCGGGTGAGGGGTCACCAGCAAGACCCTCTTGGGCGTTTCCAGCATACTAACCTCTCTCTCGATACTAGGACTACAAGCTCACAGCAGTCGGTTCAGGGCAACACCTTATTCTAGCTTCCACTCAAAGGGTTCGCAATCTCCTGCGGGACGCTGGCCGGGGTGTTTTAATTCGACAATTATCTACTCGACGCAATTGAGGAGGGAATGCTAATATGGGAGGGTGCGGACATTATTCATACTTCTGTGGACCGAATGCGCATTGTTATGCGCGGCCGTGGTGGTGGGCACAATGACCAACATAATACCTACATGGGCCTGGGGAGTGGTGGCGGCAGTGTTCTTAGCTGCTTTTCGAGTTACTTACTGGTGGCCCAACCGATGGTGGTCCGCACGACAGAAGCACGCGGGCCAAGAGACATCCAGCCGCCTAGACGCTTCCGGCTTGCTGCAGTTCAACGAGCTACTCCCGTTGATTCAGCGCCAGATCAAGGCCACGCGGCCTATAAGGGATCTCAAAGAGCTGTTCCATCAGGATCCCTTTGGGATTGTTGCCTTTCGCGCAGATCGAGAAGAGTTGATTGCGCGCCTAGATGCGTTGACGGTGCCACACCCGTCTCCCGAAGCAATCAGGATTATATGGTTTCGCTATCTCCTACAAGTAGAGCCTCTGGTCAATGCCGGGAAGCTGGTTGAAGCAAGGCAGTTGAAGGTCAGTGGTAATAGCCTTGACGCAAAGGAGTAATTCAGCTATGGTGTCTCATGCCTCTGCACGGGCAAACTTCATGCGGGCCTATGGGCCAGGCGTTATGCCTCCTTGCGGCCTGTGTGAAGGTGCTTCCCGTGCAGAGAGCCTGGACCTTGTCGCAAGGAGGCACCTTATATGCGCAGTTTTATCGGGTTGATCTTCGTTGCCCTACTCACAGTAGCTATCGGTTGCGTTACAGCCGATCCACCAGACCAAAGCCGCTGTAATCCCGCCCCACCAGAATTGGCGGCACAGATAGCAAGAGGGCTAACAGCAGGGGGGAGTAGCTGTATTGAAAGGGTATATACAGTGAAGAATAACGATGGTAGGCCCTGGAGCTTCATTGGGGGAGCGATATATGCTCCCGGTATGGATGGCGAAGTTGCGGTATGGGCAACTCAATCGCTAGACCTTGATAATCAACCCATACTGCTGGCGGCTGACACTATGGCGGCAGAGTTCTCAGCTTGGGACTTCCCGTCTGGCGGTAAGGACCGTTTTGGGGATCAATTCAACGATGAGATAAAGGCGGCTAAATGGTGTGCATCAACAGACGCAAACGGTTAGGCAACGAGGGTTTAGTACTCCAAAGGCTCGGTATTCACAATGTGCCAGAGGGTATCAACGAAGGTGTGGTTGTTCTCTCTGTTGCTGTACCGCCACTTAAGCTCTTCCAAGTACCTGTCCACCTGAAACTTAGGTTCTAAAATAGAAGGTAAATACGATGAGAGATGGGAGAAGGACAGGAAGTGAAGGGAGCATCACATATACACGAAACCGGAAATCCAATCGTTCCTCATTCGTTTCAAAAAAACGAATCCAACTCGCTTGACCCCTCTCTCCCGTCTACCTGTCGGCAGACAGGTGAAAACGGGAGTCCAGAAGCCGGGGATATGGTTTCCAGCTTGACGTTGGCTGGCTCCTGTTATCTAATGGGGAATATTGCTATCAGTTATCGTTGAGGGGGTAAGTTATTATGGCCTTGAAGCGATGCCTTCTGGAGATGGGAATGGGGGTGGACCTCCATGGACGGGACTATACTCAGGCTGCTCAGAGAGCGGTGACTAATGCACTCTGGCATAACAGCCTCTACTTCACCCGAAGCTTTGGGGCAGGGCCGGAGTCCATGCGAGTGGACGTGACTATCGCCGTCCCTGAGCCGGATGCCGTGAACGGGGATGCCGTGCTGAGTGTACTGCCTTATGGACAGAAGCATATCAATGTCGTCAAGGGTGGGCTGGAGATTCCCAACGAGGACGGCTCTGACGCCACCGTCATGGCAAATGCAGCCGTGCTGGTGAGCCTGGATGTCTAGGCCCTACCTCAATAGACCGTAGACGCGGCTAGGTCTGACCATGACCACGGCCCTCCGGTCCCTTTTCATTACCTGATCGTACTCATCCCAGTCAGGATGCTCACCGCCTCCGCAGGCCGTGTAGGCCCGGCGTAGCAGTAGACGCAGTTCCTCATGCTCGGTGTTGTCCCACGAGTGTATCTCCGCATCTCCTTCCACCACGACGTACTCGGACCAGTCAGGGCGCAAAGTAAGCACCGTACATCGGGGGTCCCGCTTCAAATTAGCCAGCTTGGCGGTGTTTCCGCTGACCACGAACACTGCAGACTCCTGGTAGAGTCCGCTGGCAAGGATGCTCATCTGAGCGGCGCCACTTCTTCTGAACGTGGTGACGACTCCTCTATGGTTCTCTTCAAGAAAGAGCCTAACGTCGTCTAAAGTCATTTTGCCTCCTTTGGAACGGTCCCTCGTCCACTTCGCCGGCCTGACCAAGAAACAGCCCCGGTACCAGATTAAGCTTTTGCATACGAGTCGGTCAATACGCAGGCCCACGTGTCTCCAGTGTTGTACTTTCTGCCCTTGAGGACTGACCTGTTCCGTAAGATGAATTAACATAATGTACAGTAGAAATACTTGCCCTGATAGCCTATAATGTGGGGCTGTGAACTTGGAGAGTCCATAAACTAGTTTAGGGGAGAGCTATGCCGGAGGATTTTGTCAAGGCAGCAGAAATAGGTGACCTGGCACCCGGTGAGACAAAACTGGTCCGTATAGAGGACGAGTACTTCACGCTCGTGAACTCGGATGGCACATACCACGCTTTAGATGCGGAGTGCTCCCACGCCTTCGCTCTGATGTCTTATGGCCAGCTACACGGCGACGAGTTAATGTGTCCGCTTCATGGGGCCATGTTCGATGTGAAGACGGGCGACGCCCTGTCTGCCCCGGCTACCAAACCCCTTACTGTGTACCCTGTGAAGATTGAGGGCAATGACATACTTATCGGTCCTCCTGATTAGGGTACTTTGAGCGCCAGGCTGCCGCTATGTGAAGCAATGTCAGAGTCGTGGCAATTGTGACGTCCATTCTGAACTGGCGACCTAGAACCCCTTTCTATTATGGATGGCTCATACTGGCAATGGCTGCCCTGGGAACACTGGCAGCTACAGGCGTCTCGCAGGTAGTTCTGGGCGGGATCCAGGGGTTCATCCTAGAGGATATGGAATGGGACAGGAGTACCATTGCCCTGGCCGCCCTTGCGGGAACGTGGTCGTCAGCACTCCTGAGTCCCGTTGTGGGACGATTGGCCGACCGGTACGGCCCCCGATGGCTGATGCCCTTTGGGCTTACCGTCGTGGGGATCTGCTTAATCGGATTTTCACTGTGTAACTCAATCTGGCAATTCTTTATTCCCTACATCGTGGCCCGTGGCGTCAGCAATCCGGTGCTCATCGGAATCGTTCCCCGCACGGCAGCAGTCAATTTCTTCCGGCGCAAACGGAACATCGCCCTGTCTTTGACCGGCATGTCCCGTCCGGTAACCGGCGCAATCAATATTCAGATTATCTCTGCCTTTGCGGTCGCCTACAGCTGGCGGACCGCTTATCGTTACCTGGGTGCCCTTAGCTTTTTTCTCATCTTACCGCTCATGGTGCTCATGCGTCGCCGCCCAGAAGACATCGGTCTGCTGCCCGACGGGGCCAGACCCCGGGAAATAGGAGAGGAACCTTCCCCGATTGACGGACATAGTGGGCACAGGTCGGCTATAGGAAATAGAGACCAGGAGTTCAACTGGACTGCTAAGGAGGCTTTCCGCACCAGGGCCCTGTGGTTTGTAGGAATATGCACCGCCCTGGGCACTATGGGAGGGTCCAGCATCGGCTTCAGTATGGTGCTATACCTTCAGGAGGAGGTCGGTATCTCCAAGGCCCAGGCCGCAGGTGTCTTGAGCATCAGCACATTCATGGCAATATCTAACCTGGGTTGGGGGTATCTTGCAGATAGGTTCACACCCAGATGGTGCTTGATAGTGGCGATGGTCTCCGCCTCAGCGTCCGTCCTTTACTTGCTAACTGTGAGTTCATTGCCGATGGCTCTCGTCTTTGGCTTGGTGTGGGGAATATTTACGGGGTCCATAGGTGTCCTTGAACAGATGATTCTAGCCCAATACTTTGGAAGAGCATCATATGGGACCATCAGTGGAACATTGTCGCCGCTACAGACCGGCGCTCTGGGGCTGGGGCCTGCTATGGGGGCGCTGGTCCGCAATGCGACTGGAACCTACAGGTGGTTGAACGTAATAGTTGCCGGCTCCTACTTGCTGGCTGCTCTACTGATTTTTCTCGCCAGGCCTCCGGCATTGCCGCGACGTGCTTCTACGGAATCGCCGGATAGGGCCGACTGAGCAGTCTCCTAAAGGCTTGGGCTTTCCTCCGTGGAGAACTCGGGCGATCTGAAAACCGTGTTGGCTATGTTCATGGCAGCTCTTGCCGGGAGAACTCCCACATAGAAAGCCAGATGCATAAGTAGCTCCATCAACTCAGACCGGCCTATGCCATTCCGTAAAGCCCCTTCGATAATCCGGCGGATGAACTGGTCGTATTGCCCCTGAGCAACCTGGGCTGCCAGGACGCAGACGATACGGCTCTTCATGTCCAGCCCGGGCCGTGTCCAGATGGCCCCCCAGAGGTACTCGTGCATCAACAAGTCCATCTCATGCTCTTCCCGAGTAGGCTCCACGGAATAGTAGCCAAAGACGTCGGGCATCAACTCTCCGTGTTTCGCTACCCCTATCTCGTACAGGGCCTCCGGCTCAATCACCGTGTCGAAAACTTGTGGTGGAGTAAGTTGGATTCCCCTTTCTTCAAAGACCTCTTTAGCTATGTCAAGGGCGTTATATGCGACCGGTATCCCGCCGTAGAAGGCGGTCTGCATAAGTATCTCTACAATCTCCTCCGGGGT
>JAGWBG010000141.1 GCA_021296015.1 Dehalococcoidia bacterium
CGGCGAGAGCATTCATTCTCTGGAAGAGCTCACAGGCCGTCCCGGCTCCGCTGGTGAACCGCCCCCTGCGGAGGCGACGCAACCGGCCGCCCCAGCCCCGGCACCTACCCCAGCCCCCCTGAATGTACCCGTCGCCGCTTCGCCTACTCCTCCCGACGGCGAAGTGAGAGCGACCCCAATTGCCCGGAGGTTGGCCCGGGAGAAGGGCCTCGATCTGGCCCAAATCGTCGGCACAGGCCCGGGAGGCCGTATCACCGAGGCCGACGTGCTAGGGTATGAGGAGCAGGCCAAATCAGCGCCACCGCCTACTCCCGCGGTCACCTCCGGCGGCAGAGTTGAGCTTAGCCGGATGCGCCGGGCCATCGCCCGCGTCACCGTCCAGAGCAAGCGAGAGGCCCCCCATTTCTACATTACCTCAGAAATAGATATGAGCGAGGCTATGGCTTTCCGCAGACAGGTCAACGACACCCTCCAAGACGGCACACGGGTGAGTGTCAACGACCTCGTGATAAGGGCTGCTACTAGAACTCTGGAGACATTCCCCAGCTTCAACGCCTCTTTCCAGGAGGACTACATCCAACTCCATTCCGAGATAAACATAGGCTTCGCGGTCGCTATGGAAGACGGCCTTATCGTGCCCGTCCTTGGCAACTGCGGGAGCAAGTCGCTGGCAGAGGTGGCCAAGGCCAGCAGTGACCTCATCGAGCGGGCACAGAGGGGCACCCTGCGGGCCGAGGAGTACACGGGCAGCACCTTCAGTATAAGCAACATGGGCATGTTTGACGTGGACAGCTTCGCTGCCATTATCTTCCCGCCCAATGCGGCAGTGCTGGCCGTAGCGACGGTGAAGGAGCAGCCGGTGGTGCGGGACGGCCAGATCGCCATCGCCCAGGTAATGAAGGCGACCATCTCGGTGGACCACAGAGTGGCGGACGGGGCCGAGGGTGCCCAGTTCCTCATGGAGCTGAAGCGACATCTGGAGCATCCAGTAAGCCTGCTGCTCTAGTAGTGATATGTATGGACCTGACGGCAGAGTTCGCTGACACCAGCTTTTCATACCCCCGCCGCATATATCCTCTCAGCCCCAGGGAGCTTACGGAGGAGCAGCTTGCGGTTGTCTTCGCCATGACATCCCGCAGGCCGGAGCCCTTTGATGAGATTGCCAATCAGGTGAGCCGGGAGAAGGCGGCGGACTTCCACGAGAGGTGGGTCCTGGGTTACGGCCACGCTTCCGTTGCCGAGCACGCCGTCATTCACATGGCGGTGGAGAACATATCACGCCTAGCCTGCGACTCCCTGGAGGACAACCGTCTCGCCTCCTACACCGAGAAATCCTCCCGGTTCCAGGTAATGTCAGACGGATACTACTATGTACCAAAGGAACTGGCTACATCCCCCGATGCCCAAGAGGTCTACATAAAGACCTGTCAACATCTCTTCCGGGCCTATCAGGATGCCGTCAAAAGGGTCGAGGAACACCTCCGGGCGACCATCGAACGGAGGGAGAATGAGAGGGAATCGGCCTACAACCTGCGGCTGAGGCGGGACGCCATTGACAGCTGCCGCTTCCTCCTCCCCGCCGCTACTCTCACCAACGTGGGTGTCACTATGAACGCCCGGCTTATGGAACATGCCATCGCTAAGCTACTGTCGTCCGAGTTGACGGAAGAGCAAGAGTTGGGGGAGGAGCTAAAAAGCACGGGGCGGGAGATTACGCCCACTCTGATAAAGTACGCCGAGAATAACGATTACTTGGCGGCAACCAGGGCGGAGCAGCAGAAGCGTTCATCCCTGCCTGGCCTGTCAGGCGCCCCGTTTACAGGGGAAGGCGAAGCAGGCCGGAACAGCTTGCGCAGACAGGTGGAGGTGAGCCTCGTAGACCACGACTCCCAAGCCGAGCTAAAGCTATGTGCAGCCCTCCTCTACCGCTTCGCCGACCTCCCCTATGCCCATGTGTGGAAGCAAGTAGAAGGTATGGGACAGGAGCGCAGGCACGAGGTCATTGCCTCATGCCTCGAGAAGCTGGGACCCCACGACCCTCCGGTAAGAGAGCTTGAGATGGTGGACTACACCTTCGAGTTGGTGATGGACTACGGCGCTTACCGCGAGTTCAAGCGCCACCGGATGCAGACCTACATTCCACAGCCCCTGACCGTTGCCAACGGATATTTGACACCACCGCTGCTGGAGGATGCGGGAATAAAGGGGGAGTTCGTCGAGGCTATGGAGTTGGCGGGCAAAGCCTTCCGGGAAGTATATGAGGTCTCTCCCGCAGCTGCACAGTACCTGGTCACCCATGCCCACAAGCGCCGGGTCCTCGCCAAGATGAACCTGCGAGAATGCTACCACCTGTTCAAGCTCCGCACCCAGCCCCAAGCCCACTTCTCCATAAGAGAACCAATCGAAGAGGCCATGAGGCTTGCGGTGAATACCCATCCCGGACTGTTCGAGCACCTACGGCTGCGGAAGTTCCCCGACTGGTGGAGCGACCACTACGGCAGCTAAAACTTTCCCATACTTCAGTCTCCATAGCTCACGCCAACGCAAGGCGATGAATGCTGTCACGGTAAAGGCCAGCAGCCCCGCCGCCGCCGCATAGTCCGTACCCAGTATCCAGGGCAGGGCCACGAGGCCCAGCAAAGCACTCCCCAAGGGTTGGACGCCGTGGTCTAGCAAGTAGATGCTGGTGATT
Source organism: Dehalococcoidia bacterium (assembly GCA_021296015.1). GTDB lineage: Bacteria > Chloroflexota > Dehalococcoidia > Lucifugimonadales > JAGWBF01 > JAGWBG01. The sequence continues at coordinate 2,693 of JAGWBG010000141.1, forward strand.
CTGCCCCTGAGTGCGTCAGGAATCCTGGTCTGTACGAGGGTGTTGTTGGCGAGACGGAAGCTGATGTTGAACAGGCCCATGAGACCAATCAGCACCAACGACAGCACCAGATGTGAAGATAGCCCAAAGAAGGCGAGGAGAACGGTTACCAGGAGAATGGATCCCATATTTATCAGGCCCTTCCCTGGAACCTGGACAGAGAGGCCATGACAAAGGTGGCTATCAAAGATCCCACCCCGAAAGACAGCAGCAGCCCTAGGACCAGCTTTTCATCTCCCTGGAAAATATCATCGGCGAATATTACCAGCAGGTTCTGGGTGGAGTGGACAAAGATTGACGGTATGATAATCAGTACTATCAATAGCAGCAGTGTTACGTCGGTCCTGATGTGCCTTATCCCTTCCATAAAGTTGCCCACCACCGAGTCGTCCCCTGCGAACCCCTCCCGGTAGGGAGTCCTCATGGGTATAAGGACCAGAAACATGAGAAGATATGCCACTGACTGCACGAAGAAGTTGCCTGAATATCCGAGAGGGGTAATCAGCGCCACTCCCAGAATCGGGGCTACGGCCCGTACCAGGGTCCCCACCGCGTTCTCCAGCGCGATGGCGTTGGGCAGGTCTTCCCTGGGGACGACATTGGCCACCAGGGACTGGCGCACCGGACTATTTATGGACAAATCAAGCCCCAGGAAGAAACTGAAGAGGAGGGCGTACCACTTGTTCACCTCGTCCTGGTGGACGCCCCAGGCGAAGAGGAAGGCCATGCCATGACGGCCAGAGCTAGCTGAGTAGCCATGAGCAGCTTCTTCCGGTCGAACCTGTCAATGGCGACCCCGGCCAGTGGTCCCACAATAAGAATGGGCAGAGCCCTTATGCTAAGCACGGTGCCCGCCCAGAAGGATGAATCGGTCAACTCATTTACCAGGAGGGCCAAGGTCACCGTTTGGCCCCAGCTAGCCATCCCGCCAACACTGTGGCTGAGCCTATGGTAGCGATAGTTGCGGTGCTTCAGGGCGGCAAAGGTATCCACTCTGAAGATGCCCCATTTACGCTCCGTCGTCTTGGGGTCTTCATGGCCCGTATGTCCGAATTGTCCGTGGCCATGGGCCATACGTCAGCGCCGCCCCTTCTTGTACTTGACACTCATATTGTAGGTATCTGGATTCCTATACGCAAGGAGAAAGACCCTTCATAAACAAGTATCATCTTTATCTCGCCCCTCCTGGGAAAAGGCCAATAGAAAAGGGACTGCCCCTACGGGGTCAGTCCATCACAAACATAAGCTTACACTTTGCCTCGGAGCAGTCAATCGAACCATGTCAGCCGCTTTGACGTTACTCCTCTCTGGGAGTACAATCCACTCGTCGGTTTATACCGTCGCTTGGCCTTTGCCCCGCCGACTCCAGGGCTATCAAAAGGAAGCCCCACTCGCCAAGGAGGACATTCATGGACTTTGAACCCCAATATACGCCGGAGCAGGAATCATTCAGAAGAGAGGTGCGGGCCTGGCTGGCAGAGAACCTTCCCACCGGCATAGCCGACCCCGCCGACCCCGCCGACCTGTCTTACGAGCAGTACCAGAAACGCAGGGAGTTGGGCCGAAAACTGGGTGCCAGGGGATGGCTCTGGCCCACCAGCCCCACAGAGTATGGAGGTGGTGGGCTAACGATGGACCACGCTATCATCATCGAGGAAGAGTTGGACGAGCTAGGTCTCACCCTTCCTCCCTACTATGACTCCGGTGGCAGGCTTGGTGGGGCAACCATCCTGGTATGGGGTACGGGAGAACAGAAAGAGCATTTCCTTCCGCTCATTTTCAAAGGGCTGGTCAGAACGTGGCAACTCCTCTCCGAGCCAGAGGCCGGGTCCGACCTTGCCAACGTCAAGATGACCGCAATCCGGGATGGTGACGATTATATTCTTAACGGACAGAAGATATACGTGGGTAGTGCTCATGGCGCAGACCAGTTCTGGACGATAGCTGTCACAGACCCCAACGGCGCCCGGCACGAGAATCTCGCCTGGTTCATGGTCCCTTCCGAACTGGAAGGTATATCCGTAGCGCCCATGGACCTGCTCATCTCCGGTGGAGAGGGGGGCGCCGGCTCGGGAATCAAGAACACAGTTTACTTCGAGAATGTTCGTGTTCCGAGCTTCCATCTTGTCGGCGGCGAGAACGAGGGCTGGAAAGTAGCTCGTACCCACCTTGAGCTGGAGCACGGCACGGCGGGCAAAATAGCCAGGAATTGGCTGGTAGACCGCCTCCTCGACCACTGCAAAACAACCATGCGCAACGGACAGCCCCTCAGC
>JAGWBG010000142.1 GCA_021296015.1 Dehalococcoidia bacterium
GCCTAGGTAATCGCCAACCTGGCCGAATCTCCGGTTCAACGTGGCGGCCTCCTGGTCGGGAATGCCCCCTATGAACAAGACTTTATCCGGTGAATCGTCGTCCCCGCCGCAGGAGACCAGCACCAACATAGCCACAAGTGACGGGACAAGGAAGAGCCATACCAGATATGACTTGCTGAGACCGATAGCCGAGGTCATGGCGGTCAATTGCCTGACAATTGATAGGTGGTACATTTACGCACGCTCCTGAGCAAACGGTTATTCTGTGAAATTCGAAGTTGCACACGGGCGGCTGAGGCAAGTCCCATGCAGCTCTCACGGTGTGCAAACCCGGCGGGAACAGGAGGGCGCGCTGGGGGTCTTACTGTGGGGGCAGCTAACCTTCGAGATGAGGCTACGCTGATACAGACGGGGAACGAAGGCTCCCGGACCGGACGCCGACAGAGGCACCCTCCGCCTCTAACCAGGCATCCGCTCAGGTGAAGCCCGTGTTGAATCTTTGGGGTACGAACATGTCGAAAGTATGTTAACGGATGATATTCAGCATTGTCAATACTGACCCCAAGGTCTTCCTCAAAAGCCCCCACGATTCGTTGGTATTGACCTTCCATTCCAAAGGGAGTACAGTACAGCCTTGTAAACATACTTGAGGAATAAGTGCTTACAGCCCTATTTGCCAAGGGGGAAACGCTATGAAGTTCGGATTGATGTACGAGATTCAGATTCCGGAACCCCACTATCCCGGCATCGAATATGACCGCTACAAGCAGGTCATAGCCCAGGTGGAGCTGGCAGACGACGTCGGCTTTGATTATTTCTGGACGGTTGAGCACCACTTTCTCAAAGAGTTCTCCCATTGCTCCGCACCTGAAGTGCTCTACGGGGCTATCTCCCAGCGCACCAAGAGAATACGCATCGGGCACGCGGTGACGCTGCTTCCCTATCGGTACAATCACCCTATTCGCGTAGCCGAGCGGGCGGCGGTGCTGGACATCGTGAGCGATGGCCGCATGGACCTGGGCACAGGCAGGTCTACCACGTTAATCGAGATGGGGGGGTTCGAGATTGACCCCGAGGAGACCCAATCTCAATGGGAGGAGGCTGTCACGATCATTCCCCGTATGTTGACCGAGGACCCCTTCTCATACGAGGGCCACTATTACAGTATTCCACCCCGGTCCGTCATACCCAAGCCTGTACAGAAGCCCCACCCGCCTCTCTGGGTGGCCTGCAGTCAACCCACCAGCTTCAAGCGGGCCGGACAGATGGGGCTAGGAGCCTTGTGTTTTAACCTCGGAGGGTATGGGCAAATGGAGGAGCGAGTAGCCATGTACAGGGAGGGGGTGAACCAGGCCCACCCTGTCGGCGCGTTCGTGAACGACCAGATAGCGGCCCTGTGCCTGACCCACTGCGGAGAGAACGACAAGGAGGCCAAAGAGGTTGCAGGCCCGGAAGGCGTGTGGTTCGTAGATAAGTCCACAGAGCTTTATCGCCCCTGGCACGAGCAGGGTGTAAATGTGCCCGACTCATATAGATTTGCTGTGGGTGCAGTGCAAGAGGAACGGACCCACAAGGATGCCGAGGACCACATAGCTAACGGTGCCTTCGCTATGGGCGACCCGGACACGGTAATCAATGTGATGAAGAAGTACCAGGAGGTGGGGATAGACCAGGTATTGTGCTTCATGCAAATGGGGAACCTGGCCCACTCAAGGGTCATGGACTCCATCAAGCTCTTCGGAAAGTACGTCATCCCCTACTTCCGGTAGGGCTCTTCAATCCACGGGGTTCAATTGGCAGGTGCTGTGAAAGCGCCCTGGTTGGTGGCTTCCCGAAGAACGTCCTCCAGCATTACCACCCTTGGCCCGTTATTATTCACCACTACCTCTACGTCCTGGCCGGGCAGAACGCTGAACTCCCGCTCACCGTCCAGGGCGATTGTACATGAGCTACGGTTTACCTTTACCCGCTCGCCCAGGGGCAGGACTCGCCATTCCTCAATAGGCACCGCCCTGACCATACCCGGAGCCACAGGGGCCACCACGGCCGTGCCGCCGTTGCCGGGACGAAAGTACAACCCGGCATCGTCGGCAATCGAAAGGGGATGAAGTCTAGCGCCTATGGAGGAGAGGCCAATACTGGCTGGCTCGGCGCGGGTGAGGAACACCTCGTGTATGGTGTCCATGTCCCAGATGGCCCTGGCCGCCACGAACCGTTCCTTGGAAACAGCCAGGTCTACCAACGCCAGGTCTCGGTAATTTCCGTCCAGGTACACCTCTATTCTCTTGCTGGTGACTGTGACTTTGTCCGGGTCTACCAGGCCTCGCGCCACTACGCCGGCCGCCAGACCGGCAAGTGTGCCCTCTATCATGGTGGGGAACACGTTGTTGGTCCCCGTTGATATGGGAACCAGGGGAACCCGGCCACAGCCCTTGGCCACGGCCCGGTTAGTGCCATCGCCACCCAGTGTCACCAGGCATCCCACTCCCATCTCCTCCATCATGGTCGCAGCCCGTACCGAGTCCTCCGTGGAGCCGAATACGGGCATGTCGAGCACCTCCAACTCCAGGGAAAGTTGGGCGTCGTCCCGCGCCCTCTGGCAGAGGCGAGACGGGTCTGGCAGGACAACCGCCCTGCGCAGACCCACGGCCTCCATGCCCAGGAGAACACGGCGGACTATGTTGGCTTTTTCCCAATCGGGCACTACCCTGCCGTGGGCCACCAGGCGGCGGATGTCTTTGCTTGCAGCGGGATTTGCGATGATGCCAACTGCTTCCAAGGTGAATCTCCTTGAAATTTGCCCACAGGGCCACGGGGACACAAGGAATTTATCCGATTATGCTCGTGTCCCCGTGACTGATTAGGACTGATGGAGTTAAACCGGGGCGACCATCCACCAGGGGTCCTCCAGGTGTTCCCTCAGTATGCGCAGAAACTCCGCAGCGGGCGCTCCGTCTATCACCCTGTGGTCGAAAGTGAGGCTGAGATACATCATAGACCGTTTGGCTATCTCTCCATTATGGACGGCGGGCTTCTCAACGACCCGGCCAACCCCAAGGATACCAATTTGGGGTGGGTTTATTATGGGAGTGAAAGCGTCTACCCCGTATGCCCCCAGGTTGGTGATGCTGAAGGTAGCTCCCGTGACATCGTCGTAGGATGCCTTGCCCTCCCGGACTTTGTTCGCAAGGTCGCGAGACTCCTTCGCTATCTCTACCAGGCCCTTTTCATCAGTCCGGCGGATGGTGGCTACCATCAGGCCCTCCTCAAGGGCCACGGCCACCCCCACGTTGACCTCCGACACCAACTCTATCTCGTCCTCCCGCTGGATGGCATTCATCCTGGGATACTCCCGTAGGGCCCGGGCGGCGGCTTTGATAATCAGGGATAGGGGACTGAGGCTTCCATCAGTTATCTGGCGGTTCAAACCCTGACGTAGGGCCATTGCATCCGTTACATCGGCCTCGGTGGTGAGAGTAACCTGGGCTGTGGTCAGCACGCTATCCAGCATACGGGTAGCGATGTTTCGCCGCATCCCACTTATGGGGACAATCTGTGCTGCCGGCGCAGACTGCTGGGAATTTATGGCATTTTCCACGTCTGCAATGAGGATTCTACCCCTGGGACCGGTGCCCTGTACCTGACTCAGGTCAACGCCATGCTCCTGTGCCAGGCGTCGCGCCGCCGGCACCACCTGGACGGTTACCTCCCCGCTTGTCTGAGCGGGGGCAGCTGCCGGGACTGCAGCTGCCTTTTCCACGTCTTCAATGAGGATTCTACCCCTGGGACCGGTGCCTTGTACCTGGCTCAGGTCAATGCCACGCTCCTGTGCCAGGCGTCGCGCCGCCGGAACCACCTGGACGGTTACGGGGCCGCCGGAGCGAGGGGGAGCAGATGCGGACGACGTGGCAGCCGGGACCGGTGTACTCGGCGCGGTGCTTGCGGGCAGAGCCACTTCTTCTCCCGGAGCGGCTATAATGGCCAGTACGGTGCGGATTGGAACGGTTGTGCCCTCAGATACCAGAATCTGGGCCACTACCCCTGAGGCAACGGACTCCATCTCCGTCTCTAGCTTGGCGGTCTCCACCTCAACCAGAGGCTCGCCCGCCTCGATGGTGTCTCCCTCTTTTTTCAGCCATTTGACAATAGTACCGTCCTGCATCTCCATGCCCCACTGGGGCAACAGAATCTCAGTAGGCATATTCCTTCTCCCACGAGTATTGAGCCTGTTGCTCTTGAAGGTTTACAAACCTGGTCTATGGGGATTCAGTCACAGGGGCGAGACACCTCTCGCCCCTGCTCTTTGTCTTCAAGGTTGCATTATACCCCTCCGGCTACTCCAGGGTCTTCCTGACGCCGTCGGCGATGGTCTCGGCGGTGGGGTAGCACAGGGGCTCCAGGGCGGGGCTGAAGGGGATATGGACGTTGGCCGTCCCCAACCTCTGGATGGGCGCCTGCAAAGACCAGAACCCTTCCATTGCCACTATGGCGGCAATCTCGCTGGCGGCGCTGCATGTCTTGTGGGCCATGTCCACCGTCACGAGCCGCCCCGTCTTGGCAACCGATTCCAGTATGGTCGCCTTGTCCATAGGGACAAGTGTGCGGGGGTCCACCACTTCCACCGAGATGCCCTCTTGGTCCAGCTTCTCAGCGGCCTCAAGGGAGCGCGGTACCATACCTCCGATGGCGACGATAGTAACATCGGTGCCTTCCCGCTTGATGTCGGCTACACCAAAGGGTAGTGTGTACTCCTCTTCAGGCACGTGACCCCGAGCGCCGAGAACTGTACGGTCCTCGCAAAATATGATGACGTCGTCATCTCGGATGGCCGTTTTCATAAGCCCCTTGCCGTCGTAGGCGTTGCTGGGAAAGATGACCTTGAAGCCGGGGATGTTCATGAAGATGGGGTGTGCTCGGTCTGAGTGGTGGGCCGCCATGTTTCCGCCATAGTAAGTGGAAAGGCGGTAGACTATTGGCAGGGTGACCTGACC
>JAGWBG010000143.1 GCA_021296015.1 Dehalococcoidia bacterium
GAATAGCTCCAAATCCTCCGGGAACATTCCTCACGATGGAATTTACCAAAGGGTGGCAGCCAGAGTCAAGTTATCAATTTACCTGAAAAACCGTCTATTTCTCTGAGCAGCCTGTCTTCGGAGGAAGCTGGGTATTTCCAGGTTCTCCGTCTCCTCCGGGGTGGCCTCACGTAGGAGTTTCCTCAGGTCCTCGCCCCCTTGTTCCGTGCCATCCTGAGTCAGGGGGAATGCGGCAGCCACTATAGTCACTTTCAACTCGTCATCCATTTTCTTGTCCTTGGTGGTGCCGAAGATGACGTTGGCTTCGGGGTCTGTCAACTCGTAGATGACCTCGGCGGCTTCATTCACCTCTTTCAGGCTCAGGTTGGGACAGCTGGTGATGACAAAGAGGACGCGCTTGGCCCCTGCAATATCGATGTCCAGGAGGGGGCTCTTGACGGCTTGCTTGGCCGCCTCTCTCGCCCTGGTCTCACCCTTGCCCCTGCCTATAGCTAGCCAGGCCTGGCCGGCGTTGGTCAGGATTGTCCTTACGTCGGCGAAGTCTACGTTGATTTCTCCGGGAGTGGTTACTACGTCGGCCATGGACTGGATTCCCTGCTGAAGCACGGAGTCCGCCATCTTCAGGGCATCCTCCCAGGTATAGGTCTGCTCCGTGTTCCTATCCATCTGAAGCAAACGGTCGTTGGGAATTACTATCATTGTATCCACGTGGTCCTTCAGGCGGGCAATGCCTTCATCGGCATTCTTGCGCCGCACGGAGGCCTCAAAGCCGAAGGGCTTGCTGACCACTGCAACCGTAAGAGCGCCGGTCTCCTTCGCAATCTGGGCAATCACGGGTACCGCGCCAGTACCAGTCCCTCCGCCCATACCGGTGGCCAGGAAGATCATATCTGCTCCGTCCATAACCTTTTCCAGGGCTTCCCGGCTTTCCTCTGCAGCCTGTCGTCCTATGTCGGGATTAGCGCCGCCGCCGAGGCCACGAGTAAGGCTCTGGCCTATGGCTACCCGGTTCTCCACGTCGCATCGGAAGAGGTGTTGGGCATCGGTATTGATGGCGTAGTATTCCGCCACTGCCAACTTTTCCTTGAACATTCGCCCTATGGCATTGCTTCCGCCTCCACCAATACCTAGCACCTTTATAACCGGCATCCCGGGCGGCCTTATGCCGTCCGAGTACCTGAGTCCAGATCCGAGGTCCTCCTGACCACTCGTGTCATCCGGGAAAATGTTCTCGCTAGATACCATGAGTCCCTCCTTCTCAAATGATGAATATAGATTTCATCCACCTTTGCAAGCTCTTTGCCTTAGTTTAGACAGTGGTCTCCTGAGTCTTTCTCCTGAACACTGAAATCAGGGGCTTGTTCTTCTGAAGCGTTTTATCGCTGTATCCGTAGGGCCGTTTCTCTCCCTGATGTTTCATACCCCACAGAAGAGTACCGACGCTGGCAGAGTAGGTCGGGTTGATTAGTTCGGAAGGCAGACCGGGAATAAGTATTGGCGATGCGATTCTTACGCGAGCGCCTGTCATTTTTTCTGCCATGCCTTGGAGTCCCGGAATTTGCGCAGTGCCTCCCGTTATCACCATCCCGCCGGGGGGCAACTGCCTCAGCCCGGCTCCTTGCATCCTAACCAGGGCAAACTTGAGGGTCTCGAAGAGACGCTCTCTAATGGGTATACACATGTGCCGGCGTAGTGCCGTACGGGGGGGCTGCCCCTGGAAGCCCGGAATAGGCACCTCTTGGTCCGATGGCACCTCATCAGGTATGGCATGGCCCCACTTGATTTTGAGTTCCTCGGCAGCGTAGGATGGCACCCCCAACGCCGCAGAAAGGTCTCTAGTGATGAGGTTTCCGCCCACGGGGATTACCGACGTGTACCAGGGGCTTCCGCTCCTGAATATAACCATGTCGGTAGTGCCGCCTCCGATGTCGAGGAGCATCACGCCCATCTCCCGCTCATCCTCGGTCAAGGTCGCCTCGGCAGCCGCCAGGGGCTGGACCACCAGACTTCTCACAGAAATCTTGCAGTCCTCTACCGACCTGACCAGGTTCTTCAGGGTTGGCGCGTCGCCAAGCACGACGTGGGAATCTACCCGCACCCTGTCTGCGTACAGACCCACCGGATTCCTCACCTCTGTCAGTCCATCCACTTCGTAGGTCATAGGAATGACATGCAACACCTCCTTGCTATCAGCCACGTCCGGGTAGGAGGACTGAATCAGGTTTTGCACGTCCTCGGACGAGATAGCTCCATTACCGTTGGGTTCGTCTAGACTCCCGGTGGTATTAAGACAGGATATATGGTCCCCCGTAACGCTTAGGTATGCCGAGGTAATTCCCCTACCCAGGTAACGCTGGGCCTCTTCCAGAGAAGCCTTGATAGCGTTCTGGGTATCGAATGGGCTGTCAACCCGGCCCTTTTGCACACCCTGAGATGGGACAATGCCTATCCCTAGAACTTTTATTTCACCTTCCGGCCCGATTCTCGCTATTATGGTACACACTTTACTAGTGCCAAGATCAATGCCTGTGTAGAACAAGTCTCTGTCCAACTCCCACCTCTCTACAAATAATCACCAAGAGCATTGTGTACACAGAGGGCATTTGGGTGTCGCTCATCATATCTCTGTGCTCTCAGGTTGCTCTGTGGCATAAGTTAGGCGCTCTGACGCTCTCATGCAGGCGCTTCTGCTGCGCGGGTTAATCCGTACTTCTTCCGGCAACGGCTTGACCACCCTTCTTGTTAAGACCTTCAAGGTAGGTGTATGTCCACAGATGCATACGGGCACTCGTGGGGGACACACACATCCCTTGGCCTCGCGGGAAAAGGCCTCCTTGACTATTCGGTCCTCCAGGCTGTGGTAGCTGATTACCACAAGCCTCCCTCCTGGCTTGAGTATACTTATGGCCTGCTTGAGGCCGGCCCTCAGGTTGTCTAGCTCCGAGTTCACTTCTATGCGCAGCGCCTGAAATGTGCGCGTCGCCGGATGAATTTTGCCACTCCTTCGACCTCTCCCTGACCCGGGCCTGCGTCCGCCACCGACTCCAGCCACCAGTTCGGCTAATTCAAGGGTCGTTCTTAGCGGCCTTTGCCGTATTATGGCCCTTGCGATAGACCTGGCTCTGGGCTCCTCACCATAGGACGATATAACCCTGACCAGGTCGTCAAAAGAGTAGTCGTTAACGACATCGGCGGCGGTCAGAGCCTGTCTTGCGCCCGACGAGGACGTTGTATCCGGGTCAAACCTCATATCCAGGGGGGCCTCCCTCTGCAAGCTGAATCCACGCCCTTCGCTTTCTAGCTGAAAAGACGACAGGCCCAGGTCCAGCAATATTCCGTCCGGCTCCGGGCATCCCAGGCTGCGGGTAATCTCTTCCAGCCGGGCGTAGCTGCCTTGGACGAGGGTGAAGGAGGGCCCGTGTCTCCTAAGGCCTTCGGCTCTCTGGAGGTCAGAGACCTGTTCCAGGCGTTGGCGGGCACGTTCGAGGGCCTGAGAGTCCGGATCAATGCCCAGGAGCCAGCCTCCAGGCAGGCACGCTTGGAGGATAGCCTCGCTGTGGCCCCCTTCGCCAACGGTGCAGTCTATGTATACCCCTCCCCGCTGCACCACCAGATACTGGACCGTTTCGCGGAGAAGCACCGGACGGTGTGAGAATCCCCTATATTGACTTGAGGGAGGCTCTTTCTCCATTGTTGCTTCCCCTCTGCGATTCAGGGCCGCTGGGACATATAGGTGTCGTTCAAGAACCTTTTCCACTCTCGTGTTTCAGTCCCTCTCCTGGAATTAGCCCTCAGAGACACGGGCCGAGGAAAGTTTATGGCTCCCTGGGGGACGCATACACAGGACGTGGTAGGTCCTTTGCATGACAGAGACATACTGTCTGAGTCCCCCAATGACGAGAGCCGTTTATCCTGCGGCTAGCCCGTATGGGCGCATTGCGCTACGGGTTTACCATAATTGACGCCAATGGAATTTCTCCAGGCGTATGTGATGCGAACAGGAGGACTACCCAACACGTCTTACCTCACCACAATCGCGAGAGGTCTACCCACTCCCCTCACTACTCAAGAACACCCCACACACTCCCCTCACCACGAGAGATTGACCCGCCTGCCCTTCCTCACAACATCAAGCTCAATCTATCAAGGCTAAAAAAAGAATTTCAAGTCATATTTTGGTCAATTTTTGATAAATTATAAAATTCGTTTGTCTACTTGACGGGGCAAGGGAGGGAATTGAGGCGAGCACGATGCAGAAGCCGTCTCACCCCCGTACCTGGTATGGGGTGAGAGTGGCCTGGCGGTAGACGGGCGGGAGGCCTGCGAAAGCGGGCATGGGGGGAGAAGAATTGTACTTCTGTCGGCAGCATAGTGTATTATTTCTCGTATGTATGTCAAGCCGTACATCGCAGCAGCCTTTCGCAAAAGGAGGTGGTACTCTTGGACGAACTGATCGCACGAGCCCTGGACCTCGCTCGGACGCAGGGTGCCGAGTACGCCGACATTCGAGTGGTCAATACGGACCAGGAGCGTTACGCTGTCAAGAACGGTGTGATGGAGACCTTGAGCATAGACCAGTCCCAGGGATTCGGCGTCCGGGTGCTGGTGGACGGTTCATGGGGATTCGCCTCCAGCCACGATTTTTCCCGTACCGAGGTAGACCGTGTCACCCTTCTGGCCACAGAAATCGCTAGAGCCTCAGCCCTTGTACCTCCCGTACCTTCTCGCGGAAAAGGAGGGGTGGTCCTGGGGACGCCGGTGACCAGCCGGGGTACATACGTTACACCGATAGAGATTGACCCCTTTACCATTTCCTCCGAGCAAAAGCTACAGTTGCTCATGAGAGCAGACGAGACTATGGCCTTGGTCTAAGGCATCAGGACCCGACAAGGTAGCCTCATTTTCATCAGGCTGAGTAAGACCGTCTGCAACAGCGACGGCGCGCACGTCGAGCAATCGCTTTACGAGGCGGGCGGCGGC
>JAGWBG010000144.1 GCA_021296015.1 Dehalococcoidia bacterium
CTGTCTCTTTTGCGCCTTGGCAACGCCAATAGCTCTTCTTGCAGACCCGGAAGCTTCTCAGCCGAAACGACGGTGGTGTCTACAACCAAGCCATTCACACCGACATCTCTCAATGCTTCCATCTCTTTTGACGTGGGGGCGCCCGGTAGCTCCAGCAGCAGGTACTTGCTGAAGGCGCGACGCACGGAGCTGATGGTCAGGAGGTGCTGGAGGGTCAGGGGTGGGTCAGCTGATTTGAAGGGTAGGAGCACCGCGTCCACCGGAAGGGTTTCTATGGCGCGAAGAAGCTTGTCGTCTATGTCCGGCTGGATACTCAAGATGTAGGCGGTATCAACCTCTCCAAGGGCTTCCAGAAGGGCCTTTTCGGCCGGAAAGGCCATGAAATCACAGCCTTGCTCTTTGTACTGGCTCACCTGCTCACTATCGAGACCCGGGACCCTCACGCCCCAGGGAACGGTGTCCAGGGCTTGAGCCAACTGCTTTTGGTTCTTTTTAAGGTCCAGGCCGTCTATCAAAGCGCCATCGGCATCTATCTTTGCCAGGCCGGAAGCTCCCTCAACAGCCTTGCCAGGGTCAGACAACGTACCGATTAGGGCCATGGGTCGGGTCTTGTTCACTCGTGCTGCTGCACCGAAACCCAGGGATGTAGTAGGCCCACGATTGACCCTTTCTAGCCTGTCCAGAAGCTTGCTCATCTAAACCTTCCTCCGATTTTGAATCTATAATACCATCTGGCGAGAACTGGTGCTAGGGTCAATATCCTTAGGAGGACTGCCAGAGATTTCAACCCGTGACTTTCGGGGATTTTCCTGGCCATTCTCCTCTCACATCCGGGCAGCGAATATTGGGACGATGTGATTGGCGTAGTAAATGAGAGGGTCAATTTTGAATAATCTCAAGTGATGCCCTGACGCGCTGCTAGTGAAGAGAGCCGGAAGTGCGTTGGAACCGTGAAATCCCGCCGGATGCCTTTCCTCTGGCCGATGCCAGGCGGCTTCGGATTGGCCCTACAGCCAGAGCCAGTAGGAATAGCGCTGCTGAGAAGAGGACTATGCTTGCCCCGGAGGACACGTCAACGTACCAGCTAATGTAGATTCCTGAGAGTCCACAGAATGCGCCTATTCCGGTGGATAGAAGCACCATGTTCTTGAAACTATCCGTCAGCAGGCGAGCTACTACGGGTGGGATAACGATGGCGGCAGCGATGAGGGTGACGCCCAGGACTTGCATGGATACTACGATGGTAGCTGCCAGGACCAGGGAGAACATGGTATCTATCCATCCGGTGGGTACGCCGTAGAAGCGGGCCACCTCTTCATCGAAGGTGGCAAACAGCAGTAGCTTATATCCCAAGAATACAACAACCGATGCGGCGACAGTTACGGCTATGATAGCTACCAGGTCGCCCTGGCTGACCCCCAGAATGTCGCCAAACAGGGCAGCATCGAAACTGCGAGTGAAGGTCTTGTAACGGCTAATCAGGGCGATGCCCAGGGCGAAGCTGGCTGTAGTGATGATGCCAATAGCTGCATCGGCGCCAATCTGCCTCTTCCGGGTCGTGATGGTAATGAGAAGAGCTGACAGAAAGCCCCAGACGCTTGCTCCAATAAAGAAGTTGAATGACATAATATAGCTGACCACTGCCCCACCGAAAATGGCATGAGCCAGGCCGTGGCCTATGTAGGACATGCGCCTCAGTATGATGTAAACGCCGATAAGTCCGCATAGCCCGCCAACCAGTGTGGCGGCCACAAGGCCCCTTATGAAGAATTCGTATTGAAAAGGCTCAAACACGCTTGGCTTCCCTTGTTGGATCGGTATCTTGCAGAGTCTCCGGTTGTCCGTTCCGGCCAAAGAAGTGGGGGCTTTCTGCCACCAGTGTCATCCCCTGGTAATGAATCACCGGCATCTCGGCATTATAAGTCAGTTTGAAAGTCTCAGGCGTAAACACGTCGGATGGTGGGCCGTCGGCCACAATACGGCCGTTCAGACATACTACCCGCGGCAGGTGTGCTGCGACGGCATTAATTTCGTGGGAGGTCATAAGAATCGTGACGCCCTGGTGGTTAAGCTCATGGAGCAAGTGCATGACGTCGTCCCTGGTCTTGATGTCAACGCCTGCGGTAGGCTCATCCAGCAAGAGAAGGCTCGGATTGCTCACCAATGCCCTGGCAAGGAAGACCCGCTGCTGCTGCCCGCCGGATAGCTCTCTGATGTGTCGTTTAAGGAGGTGTGATATGCTCAGCCGCTCCAGCATCTCCAGGGCAAGCACCTTCTCCTGGCGCCTGAACCAGGGGAAAAACGCGTTATTCATGGTGCAGCCCATCATCACCGCTTCCTCTACGGTCACGGGGAAATTCCAGTCAATGGTCTCTAGCTGGGGCACGTAGCCTATCCTGGGTCGCTTCTGGGTAATTGAGACTCCGTTCACCATGACCTCTCCGTCGTACATGTCCACGGCTCCGAGAATGGAGCGTAAGAGAGTGGTCTTGCCCGAGCCACTGGGTCCCAGAAGACCGGCGAAGTCGCCTTCCATTATGCTTAGAGTAACGTTGGAGATTACGTGCTGGCCTTCGTAGCCGCAGGTCGCGTCCTTTAGCTCGACTACGCACTTGCCTTGCCCGTGCTCATGAGGGATTGGATGAAGCATTTTACATAACCTTATTGGGGATAGATTGCCCGGCTATCCCCCTCAAATACATGGCTTGGGTCGAACTGGGCAAGAGCTTCCGCGTCTCCGCCCAGAGCGGGTATCATAATCTCCATATTCTGGAGCATCAGGCCAAGATAGGAGTGGCGTGGGTCACCGGGGTTACCCGGCAGGTCGTCGTCTCGCAGCTGATCAACGAACTTTGCGCCGCTCTCCCTGGCGATAGTTTCAAGTACGTCGCTGGGAAACACCTCCGAGCCGAAAACGGAGGGCAAGTCGAATTCTTTGACCTGGTCTATCAGGTGAGCGACCTCTTGGGCCGAGGGTTCTGAAAAGTCAGAGGGTTGGGCAGCACCAATAACCGTCATGCCGTACCGCTTGGCGAAGTAGGCCCAAGAGTCATGGTAGGTGAGCAATTTCCGGTTGTCAATGGGAATCGTCTGCACGACAGCCCTGATACCTCTATCCAGCTCGATTATACGAGCTTGGAAAGCGTTAAAGTTCCCGTTGTAATATTCGGCGTTGGACGGGTCCAGCCTCACCAATTCGTCCCTGACCAGCTCAGCGTATCGAAGGGCCAGCATGGGGTCAGTCCACAGATGAGGATTCGGGCGGTTTTGGGACTCCGGGAAGGAGAAGTCAAACTGCCAGTCTTCCCTTGATATGGACCGGTCTCCCAGCAGCAAGACCACCGTGTCGGGATTCTTGTTGGCCCCGGCCATCTCTAGGGTAGGTTCTTCGAGGAATAGTCCGTTGAGCACAATGAGGTCAGTGTCCGCCAATATCCTGGCGACGGATGGAGCGGGTTTGAAGGTATGGGAGTTGGTCCCTTCAGGCACAATGCCCTCCAAGTGGATTCGAGTTCCGCCTATATTCTCAACAATGCTTGTGATGGGTGAGACAGTTGAAGCCACCCTGAGCAGTCCCGGTGCTACCGGAGGGGAAGTTACAATTGGTGTTGGGTCTCCGCCGCAGGCCAGAGCACTCATGAGGAGAATGGCTGGCAATATCAGGACCCCGCGGGCTATTATCGTCATATAGTTCATAATTCAATCACGAGTCAGCTTGTTTCAACCATGTTGGGCTATACTAGGGCGATATTGAGCGAGCCAACTCCGCATCGCTGGGTGACTTCAATATTCCCCTGGAGTGCCTCCAACCGTCCCTCTATGCAAATAGATGTTATTGCATTTATTCGCAATTATTTATTCTAGCAACTCCAGCCCAGTTGTCAAGACGTTTTAGCCTTTGAGTGACCTCACGCTGTTCAAGACTGAACCCGTTGGGTCCGGTCCGGAAGGTGAGATAAATAAGCAGGGGAGGTCCACACCCGCAGACCTGTATCTCTCCAGCTTTTCCGCCCATCGGGATGGGTCTCCTGCGAGGGATAGGGCATCAAGCATCCGGTCAGTTACGCGGCGTGTTGCTTCCTGTCTATCGCCGCTCTTCAGGGACCCTACTATCCTATCAACTTCGGTTCCAAAGCCGTTGGCCCGCAGCAGTTGCTGGTAAAAGGGGCTGCCTATATAGCTGGAGATTCGCTCCCGGCACGCCCACTCTGCTTCGGAACCGCCGGAACTGGCAGCTACGAGGCACGCTATGTCTACCTTGTCGGGGTCCCTTCCTGCGTTTCTCGCTGCGTCCTTTACCCTGGGTATGACGTCTCTGAGGTATTCCACCGTACCCATATTGAGCAGCACACCGTCGGCAATCTCGCCGGCCAGCGCTGCCATCTGAGGCCCCAGGGCGGCCAGATAAATGGGTATGGGTCTCTCGGGAGGGGCGGCAGCAAGTTGGAAGTTGGGAATGTTCAGGAGCTTCCCCTGATAAGACACCCAACCGTCGCTAAGAATCCGGCGAATAACTTGAACGTACTCGCGCATACGCTGGAACGGCCTCTCCAGCCTGATGCCATGGTTTCTTTGGAGCCGCTCGGCGTGACCGGTGCCTAACCCGAGCATAAAGCGGCCATCGGATATTTCGTCCAGGCTGGTCGCGGTTTGGGCGATGAGAGTCGGAGGGCGGGTGTAAATGGTCAGGATGCCCGTTGCTACCTTGATTCTGCTAGTGGCCATGGCAAAGGCCGCATGTTGTGTAGGTAGCTCTTTGCCGGGGCTTTCTTCTCCTGGCATCCAACATACCTCGTATCCCTGTTCGTCGGCGGCCTTCACGGCCTCTCGCATCAGGTCCAGAGGTAAATGACTCTCAAAGGACAGTCCTATCCGGGGCATAATCAACCTCCCTCGCTATACCGGGGACAACGTAAGATGAAGTACCAGACTTCCGACGCGGGGTATTATATTTGGTGGCCCGACGTTGTATCAAGCC
>JAGWBG010000145.1:0-4977 GCA_021296015.1 Dehalococcoidia bacterium
TTGATAATGAACCTGAAAGTATTTGAGTATATTCCTAAGCGCTCATAGAGTTCAAGAAAATCGGCGTCTAGAAGGGGAAGGTAATTACGCTGCAGCAATGTAACCAAATCTTGTCGAGTAGTATATGAGGATGTTATATCGTGCCTGAATCGCACTTCCACCCTTGTTGCACCATCAGACAGGTGTGTAGGGAGAATCTCGTCCCATACGAGTTTTGTATTAGACTGCATATACCAATCTGACCCACCTGAGAATCGGTGTCCAATCGTCTCAGTTATCACTCTATCAGCGATGTTGAAGCTAACCTTCGCGCCTACACCCGCGAAACCGATCCCAGTTCCTCGTGTCTTAAGACCTGCCGCAAAATCGTGGTACTGGTCGAACTGCGCCGCATCCATCCCCCGGCCATTGTCACTGACAATGAGCGTTTTTTGAGTTGGGTTATAGTCTATCGAAATACGATTCGCTCCAGCATCGAGCGAGTTGGCTATGAGTTCAACAATTACAACCTCGGCCACTTCTTGCGGGTACATCTCGGCCAAATCGCGGATAAGGTTTTGGAAATTTACGCTACTCTCGTGCCTGCCCATCACCTCCTCCTTCTTAAGTCTGCCTTCAATACAAGCCAAATCTGGACCATTGTTATGCCTTGGACCGATACTTCACCTAACGGGGAAACGCGTCCCTCAATCCGCCGTCCACGGGTATCATTGCCCCGGTGGTCTTGGCGGAGCGGTCGCCGGCGAGGAACAGCACCGTCTCAGCCACGTCGTCCGCCGAGATGCGCTCCTTCAGCAGGTTGCGGCCTCGGTAGAAGTCCTCCAGGTCGTCCACGGAGATACCGTGAGCCTGCGCCCGCTGCTCCCGCACCTCTTTGGACCAGAGGTTGGAGCCCTGGAAAATAGCGTCGGGGTTGACGACGTTGCACCGGATGCCGTACTCACCGTTCTCGATAGCCAACACCCGCGCAAGCTGGACCTCGGCGGCCTTGGAGGCGCTGTAGGCCCCGAAGTCCCTGCCCGGCGAGGTGACGTTTTTCGTGCCTATGAATACCAGACTCCCGCCCAGTGACTGCTCTCGCATCGTCCTCACCGCTTCCCTGGCTACCAGGAAATGGCCGGTGGTGTTGATGTCCAGGGCACGCTGCCAGTCGGCCAGGGATAGCTCGTCTATAGCTCCAGGTGGAGCTATACCCGCGTTGGACACCAGTATGTCCAGCCCCCCATAGGCCAGGCGGGCCTGCCGGAAGGCGCCGGCAACATCTCCTTCGCTGGTCACGTCCATCCGACAGGCTATGGCCCTGCCCTGGCCGTGGGCCCTGTTCAGCTCCTCGGAAACGGACTGAGCGCCCTCCTGGTCAACGTCCGTCACCACCACGTGAGCGCCCTCCGCCGCCAGCCGCAAGGCGATTGCCCGGCCTATACCGTTGGCCCCTCCGGTGACCAGGGCCACCCGGCGGGCCAGCGACCTCTCGGGAGGTGCCAGGGTCAGCTTGTATAGCTCCAGGGGCCAGTATTCCGCCTCGTAGGCGTCCCTGGCCGTCAGTGACGTGTACTCGCTAACCGACTGGGCGGACCCTATAACGCCTATGGTGTGGTGATAGATGTCTCCGGTGATGAGAGCGCCCCTGGAGTCCCGTCCGGTGGTCCACATACCCACTCCCGGGACCAGCACCACGCGGGGATAGGGGTCCAGCATAGGCTCGCCGCCGGTGTTGTGCCGCCGATACCATTCGCTATATTCCTCGGCGTACCGCTCCACCCCCTGTCGGAGGGAACCGAGCAGCGCGGGCACATCCTCAGCATCGGCGACGTCCACCCAGAGGGGCTTCTGCTTGGTCTGTAGCAGATGGTCGGGGGTGGCCGGGCCGATGCCGCTCAACTCCCTGCCCAGTTGGGAGCCTACGAACTCCAGCACGTCCTGGGAGTCGTCGTAGCGCAGCACCACCCGGTTGCGCCGGCTGACCATGCCCCGCAGCGTGGGAGCGACGGCGGTGGCGACCCGGTGGCGACGCTCGGTGTCCAGAGGATTCTGCTTCAGCCCGCCGAAAACCGTCTTGCCCACCGCCTGCTTCTGGGCGTACTCCTCGGCCAAGGTAACCAGGTCTATATGCACGTCGTAGGCCGCTTTGGTGGAATCGCCCCAGGTGAACAGCCCGTGGTTCACCAGCACCACGCCCTTGATGCGGGGGTTGCCCCGAACCGCCTCACCGACCTTCTTGGACAGGATGAAACCGGGACGGATGTACTCCACCACCGCCACCTCCTCGCCGTAGACCGCCCGGAGGACCTGACCTGCGTCCTGGTTATTGGTCAGGGCAACGACGGAGTCGGCGTGGGAGTGGGCGACGCTCTTGTAGGGGAGGAAGGCATGTAGCAACGTCTCTATGGAGGGCCGGGGGCCGCTGGGGTCCAGCATACACTTGTTCAGGTAGTCCACCATATCCTCGTCGGACATGGAATCGCGCTCGAAGAGGGGAAGTATGTCCTCCAGTCTCAGGCCGGGGAAGTGCTTGCGCTCGATGGTCTTCAAGTCGGAGCCGGACCCTTTGATAATCATCGTCCTGGTATCCCGGCCCCGGAAGTCCTGCTGGTCCACCTTAATGGACGTATTTCCGCCGCCCCATACTACCAGCGAGGGGTCCGCGCCGATGAGGCGGCTCTGGTACACCAGCAGGTCAAGCTCGTCCATGTTGGGCGTTTCGGCGTCATTCCAAAGGTTGCGCATGATGCCTCCCTATCTCCCTATGCAATAATATTTGGGATATTATCCCCGAGGCAAAGTCCTTTTGCAAACGCAGGCCGGCCAATAAAAGACCCGCCGGGCCAATTGTGAACCCGGCGGGAGCTAGAGCAGGCAAGCCTGAATATTATCCAAGTCCAATCAGGCCTGGTGATATTCTGACGCCTCTGCGTCTGACGTTATCTCTTACAATCTGGCTTGTCAAAAAGGTTCATTCGATAAGGTCTACAACCGGCGGAAGAACTTGGACAGGTTGAGATAACTCTTGAGAGGATGAATCCATCCTGTCCGCTAACGCCACAGCTCTTTCTTGTATTCTCCGGCTTGCATCTTTCAATCGGAAAATATACTGCGGGTTGTCTCCAATTGCATGAACCAGCCCTTCAATGACCACGGTTTCCCATGCTCGTTCCCACACTACGCATGCTTCCAAGAATCTTTCGACTTGCTCTTGAGTGGGCGGAGATTCCCCCTTCTTGTAAGGGCTTCGTGTAAATTGCTGCCACCCACCGACTCGCGTATGCTCGAAGGCTTGGGCAGGGCTTGCTTCGGGATGTTCAATGAGATAGGGTACCATTTGGGTGGAAAGGAACCTCCCATTGATTTTGTTCACCACAGCATACTCTGCCAATTGGTCTTGCTGCTCCTTGCCAACGCGACCTATAGCTTGAGCTATTGTGAAGTTAAGAAGTCCATCCTCAAACATCGCACGAACCCGCGGTTGCAACTGTAGTACCCGTACCAATTGGGGCCATTCCGGACCGCCGCCAAGCCGATCTCTGAAAGAATCCCATTGGCTCGGTTCTTCCAGGATACCCAAATCAGATAAGGCTTTCTTCAGTCCGGCTAACTTAGTCTCTGGACTCAGTGACCTTGTTTGCAATACTCGGCTAACCTTCTTGACCATCAACTCTTGTGGGGAAGGCCTTGGGACTATCTTGGCCCGCAGACTCGGAAATTTCAGCAACTGGGCTGCGCGCCACCGACGCTCGCCGTCATGCAAGTCGAAGAAGCCCGCCCAGCCAGATTCGCCGATCATGATCGGAAAAACAGTAATCTCATCCAACTGCCCCACTAATTCGATGTTCTTCCCTAGGTCAAGAAGGTCTGCTTCATCAAATTCTTGTCTGAGATTTTCGAGGTCTGGCTTTATAAGGTTACAGGGAATGTCAACGATTACGCCGTACCATTCCTCCACAGGACGCAACACCAAGGTTTCTAGTTCGCCAACACTCATAATTCTCCTTGCACCCAATTCACAGATCAGCCAGTCTTTGTTCCGCTTGTTGCAATGCTCGTTGAGGGGCATCATTGGGTACACCAGTTTGTAACATTACCCAACTTGTGAGTTGTTGGCCCAACGAAGCCTGAGCCTGCCTTAATCTTCTATCAAGCTGTTGGATATGTTGAGCATCCCGCTGAAACTGAAACAGCATAGTTTGATTTGGGAGCTGCGGGATGATCTCTTGAATGTCTGCATACGGAATACCGTGGAATCCCGACAGTATTTCTCCAAGGCTGCCATCTTCGATCATTCTTGCTTGAATCTCCTGAAGGGAAGACCAATCTTGACGCTGTATCGCTCGCCTTTGCTCAACGACATTGTCAGCGGTCCGGACGCTTCTGGTTGTCCCTTCTCTGGGGCCTAGGTCCTTATTCCTTAGTCTTCGCATAGATGCCAAATCATCAACTGGCAATGGGACAGTTTGGGCTTGAGCAGACTGCGGGTTTACCCAGACATACCAAGTGGCTTTGTAAATGTACTGTCCACCAAATGGCATCGCATTGAACGAAAACTATCCCGGGATCCTATTGCGGAATGCTTCACGCCCCACGTTCTGAGCATTGCGGAAGCGTCCTAAATAATGTTCCCTTGCAATAGGTTCATCTAACGAACACCCCAAGGGTACTTGGAGAATATCGTCCAATGTTGCGCCGAACCTACCGTGTGACAGATAAAGACCTATGTTGAGATTATCACGTTGTGTTTGGATACTTGGTGGCAATTCGATTCCTCCGATGGAATTTCTACATACAAAGAACTCCAGTGCAGAGTTAGCAACGCCATTTTCTGAGCCGACGGGCTATGGTTACAACGCAAGCTTGGTCTGGAGAAAGAATTAGGTAGCAATCAAGCCACGGCTCAATTTTTTTATAAGCAGGTTCACCCATTACTTCCTTGGCTTTTTTTCGAGCTTTTCTGACCATCATAAAAGAAAAACCCTTGTCGCTAAA
>JAGWBG010000145.1:5058-5924 GCA_021296015.1 Dehalococcoidia bacterium
ATTATCCCTTGATTTATCAGAGTAAAAGACCCCCTTTCCCCCAAATTGCGGAACAGAAGATAGCTTATCATAGTATAAATAATTGTCAAGTGAATGAGGTGAGATTCGTCAAGCTACTGCACGGCCACTTGCCGCTCAAATTAAAAAGCCCGACTTTTAAGTCGGGCGCATTATCCTCCGTTGCTCCTCACCCTCTGGATAGTGGAAGGACGAGTTTGTGCATACGCTGAATCGGCAGGCTTTCTCAGGCCGGGAATCCCTGCTGGGGGCCCGCTTATTGGGCCCGGGCGTCGAGGATTATTCGGACTAGCTCTTCGATGTCGGGGATATAGCTGTCCAGGTCTTCCTGCTCCATCCAGTCATTATAAAAGTTGGAATGACAGGCCCGAGCCGTGTTAAAGGCCAAGCGAATGGACGGGTTATCTTGGCGGAGGGCCAGGTCTAGGACCGCTTGGCGGAGGTGTTGATACCTGCCGTGGGGCATACCGTGGCTGGCGCAGTAGGACTTCAGGGCTTGGGTGGTCGCGCCCCAAAATTTCTCGGCTCCCTGAGTAAGGTCGCCGGCAGCTGCCTCTCCCTTGGCTTGGTCCAGCATCTGGTGGGCCAAGCGTGCGTGCTTTTCGACCTGAGACTCGTTAGTTTGCATTTTCCGGTGGTCTTTACCTTTTTCTCCAAAGTGGTTGTTCTCAAATTATACCTTACTGCCCTGGACAACAAAAGCCGAACCCTCACAGGTCCGGCTTTATTGGTACGTTGCACCTTAACCTCTGGATAGTGGAAGGAAGAATTTGTGCATATGCTAAAACGGTGGGCTTTCTCAGGGGACTGTCCTCGATGACCGGGGAGCTGATAGCTCAACCATCTGG
>JAGWBG010000146.1 GCA_021296015.1 Dehalococcoidia bacterium
GGGAGGGACCTTGTGGGCACGTATGGGGACGTGCAGGGTTAGGGAGGCGCCCACCCCGCTCTGCTCCCGGTCGGGGGCTACTACGAAAATTTCCCCCGCCTCTTTCAGGGCTTCTACTGCGGCCCATAGTCCGGGGGACCGGATTCCGTCGTCATTAGTGACCAGTATTTTCAAGCTACTATCTCCATCAGAGCTTTCTGGCAACAAATATCAGCTCTCCCGGATACTTGGAACCGATGGGCTTCGGTCAAAGTCGCTGAATAGCCCTTCTACCTCGAATCCCGACCTGGCTAGCAGGTGTTCGACCTCGTAGCGGAATAAGTATCTCATCATCGGCTTTTACATAGGAAAGCCCAGGTAGCGCTCCCCTGTGTCAGTCAGTATGGTGACCACCGTCTTACCCTCACCGAGGCGCCGAGCTATCCGCAGGGAGGCGACTACGTTTGCTCCAGATGAGATGCCCACCAGCAAGCCTTCCTCACCGGCCAGGCGCAGGGACATCTGGGAGGCCTCCTCGTCGGTCACATGCTCAATTTCGTCTATAATCTTGCCGTTCAGTAGAGGCGGTACGAAATCGGCCCCTATTCCCGGTATGGCATGGGGCCCCCAGTTCCCGCTGGCAAGGATCTGAGAGGTGGCCGGCTCCACCGCCACTACCATCACCGAAGGGTTCTCCTCTTTGAGCCTTTCGCCCACGCCGGTGAGGGTTCCTCCGGTCCCTACGCCCGCTACAAAGGCATCTAGCTTACCCTGTGTGACCTCAATTATCTCCTGTCCCGTGGTCTCTCGGTGTATCCGTACCACGGAGGGATTGTTGAAGATATCCAGGGCTACACACTCCGGGTTTGACCTTGCCAGAGCCTTGGCTGCTTGGTAGGCGCCGACCATGCTGAGGTATGCCGGGGTCAGCCGTATATCCACACCATAGCGACTCAAGAGCCTCCGACGCTCCACCGGAGCGTTTTCCGGCATGAAGACGACCAGCTTGTATCCCCTGGCGGCAGCTACCATTGCAAGAGCTATGCCACTATTGCCACTGGTTGCCTCCACGATGGTGTAGCCGGGCAGCAGGATGCCCCGTTCCTCCGCATCCTGAACCATAGCCAGGGCTATGCGGTCTTTGACGCTGCCGCCCGGGTTAAGGTTTTCCAGCTTGCCCAGTACCTGGGCGTACCCCTCTTCTACAACTCTCCTCAGTCTGACCAGAGGCGTGCTGCCCACCAGTCCTAGCACACTATCTGCAACCCCCTCCATAGCGTTCCTCCAGGCGGGGAAATCGTTCAGGAGAAAATACAAGGCTGCTCCGACCTATTGGAGCAGCCTTATTCTATCATGTATATTCTCGATGCCCAAATCTCCGGGAAGCCGGCCCTGGCCTGGTCCTACTCGGTGGAGACCATGCCATCCCGACCCTCCAGGGCGGCTTGAAGGGTGTGCCAGGACAGAACGGCGCACTTTACCCGGACCGGAAACTCGGCGACTCCGGAGAGGATTTCAAGGTCGCCCAGCTTCTCATCCGGCTCGAAGTCTGACTCGGGATTCCGGGTAATCATTTGGTGGAACAGGTCGAAAATCTCTTGTACTTCCTCTTTGTCCCTCCCCTTGACGCTCTCGGTCATCATAGACGTGGAGGCCTTGGAGATTGCGCACCCGGAGCCTTGAAACCCTATGTCGGTGATCACACCGGCGTTTACTTTCAGATAGACTGTGTATTTGTCGCCACAGAGGGGATTATAGCCTTCCAGGGAGTGGTGCTCCCCTTCCAGTTTCCGGTAGTTGCGGGGCCTACTGCTATGGTCCAGGACCATCTCTTGGTAAAGCTCTTGAAGCTCGGACACTAGCTAAAAACCTCGATAACTTTGTCTATGCCTTTGACCAGGGCGTCTATATCCTCCCGGGTATTGTAGAATGCCAGGGAGGCCCTGGCGGTGGCCGGTATGCTGAAGCGGTCCATCACCGGCTGGGTGCAGTGATGGCCTGTGCGGATAGCGATTCCCTCGCTATCCAGGATTGTGCCTATGTCATGGGGGTGTATATCTCTGAGAACGAAGGAGAGCACGTCGGCCTTCTCCCTAGCCGTTCCTATGAGCCGGAGGCCGCTGATGGTGGAGAGGCGCTCGGTCCCATACTCCAGCAACTCATGCTCGTAAGCGGCCATGCGGTCCATGCCTATACCGTTGATGTAGTCTATCGCAGCCCCCAGGCCGATGGCCCCTCCAATGTTGGGCGTTCCGGCCTCGAATTTGTAGGGCAACGAGTTATATATCGTCTTCTCAAAGGTGACCGACTTGATCATGTCGCCGCCACTCTGGTACGGCGGCATGGACTCCAGCAGGTCTGCCTTGCCGTAAAGTGCGCCGATTCCGGTAGGGCCGTAGAGCTTGTGACCGGAGAAGACAAAAAAGTCGCAGTCCATCTTGTGAACGTCTATCGTCATGTGGGGAGTGGACTGTGCCCCGTCAATCAGGACCGGGACCCCACGGCCGTGGGCCATCTCTATGATTTGTTCGACAGGGTTGATGGTTCCCAGGGAGTTGGACAGGTGGACGATAGACACAAGCTTGGTACGAGGACCCAAGAGCTTCTCGTACTCGTCCATCAGCAGTTCACCGTCGTCGTTCATGGGGATGACCCGCAAGTGAGCGCCCCGCTCCTGGCAGAGAATCTGCCAGTGAACGATGTAGGAGTGGTGCTCCATAGCAGAGATGATTATCTCATCTCCCTCCCCGATGTTCTGTCTGCCGTAGCTCTGAGCCACCAGGTTGATGCCCTCGGTGGTCCCACGCACCAAGATAATCTCCCGGTCGTCCGAGGCGTTGAGGAGTTGCCTTATCTTGCCTCGGGCGGCTTCGTAGTCCTGGGTGGCCTGCTGGCTCAGGTAGTGGACACCCCGGTGGACGTTGGCATTTTCCGTGGTGTAGTAGTGTTCCAGGGCATCAAGGACCACCCGGGGCTTTTGACTGGTGGCGGCGTTGTCCAGGTAGACCAGGGGCTTGCCGTGGACCTTCTCCTTGAGAATCGGGAAGTCCTCCCTGATTCTAGCCACGTCAAAGGCTCCTGCGGCCTTCCCAGAGGCGTTCTCGTTTGCCCTGGGGTTGGCTGTGGTCATCGTGCGCCCCCAAATCGAAAGTTTGGCAGTGATTCCAGGAGTAGCTTGTCCAAGTATCCGCGAAGGGGTTCAAGCCGGACAGTCTCGATAATCTCGCTGGCAAAGCCATGAATCAGGAGACTGCTGGCCGTATCCAGGTCCAGTCCCCGGCTTCTCATGTACAACAGGGTACCCTCGCCTATGTTCCCCGCCGTCGCCCCGTGGCCGCATTTGACATCGTCGGCGTAAATCAGGAGGCTGGGCTTGCTGTCCACCTCTGCGTCATCGGACAGGAGCAGGTTTTTGTCCGACTGTTGCGCGTCGGCCTTCTGAGCATCTTTTCGGACCAGCACCGTCCCGCCGAAGACCGCTTTGGAACTGCCGTCAAGGATGCCTTTGTAGTAGAGGCGGCTGGTCGTATGGGGTTTGGCATGGTCTATGTTTATGTAGTTGTCTATGTGCTGCTTGCCCGAGGTCATGTACAGACCGTTCAGGCTGCAAGTGCTGCCGGGTGCGTCCAGCAATACCTGGAGGTCGTTCCTGGCTACGTCAGCACCTCTGGCGAAGGATGCCGACGAGAAGGTGCTATCCTGGCCTTGACGCACCCTGGTATTCCCCACGTGGAAGGAGTCAGGGTTGTCCATGAGGAGCCTGTAATGCTCGACGCTCGCCCCCTCTTCCAACTCAATCTCGGTCACTGCGTTGGTGAAATGTCGGGAGTTGGAGAGGCTCACGTAGCTTTCGATAACTGTCAGCTTGCTGTGGCGTCCAGCGACTACCAGGGTCCTGGGATATGAGGCGACGGGTTGAGGTGTGTCCGTGGTGACGTAGACCAAGTGCAAAGGGGTTTGCAACGAGGTGTCCTCGGGAACGTGGATGAAGGCCCCGTCTTTCAGAAAGGTGGTGTTCAGGGCGACAAAAGCGTCATCCTCGAAGGCAGCGTGCCTGGCAAGGTGCGTCTCAACCAGCCCTCCGTCTGATTGGATGGCACTGGTCAGGTTCGTCACCGGGGGGTCGTTCGGCAATGCCGATAGGGGCGCGCAGTAATGGCCGTTGATAAAGACGAGGGTGGCCCAGCCATTGTCACGGGGTGAGAACTGGCCTATGTCTGCTGCCTCTGTCTCGTTGAAGTCAAAGGGATACTCGAAGGTGGCATTGGCGATGGGCACAACGCTGGTGTACTTCCATTTCTCATTGCCACGGCGGGCAGTGGGGAAACCCAGGTCGGAGAAACTGGCCAGGGCTTGCTGGCGGACCTGATGCACCCAGGACGGCTCATCGGTCTTCAGCCTTCCCTCGAAGGTCTGGAAATCCGCCAGGTACTTGTCGCCTTTGGTCAGCGTTTGAGCCATGTCGCCGTTGTGTCTCCTGCCAATTATTCTACATATTCCAGCAAGTCCTTTTAGTCGTCACCCCGAGTGGAGCGGGGGTCTTGAATCCGATTTCTGTCAGGCGCCACTTTGGATTCTTCCTCGCTCCGCTCCTCAGAATGACAGCTAAAAGGTCCTACTTTATTCCAGCGATGCGAGACAGGGATGGAATTCAGCCTTCCACCGTCTCCTTAATCCACTCGTAGCCTTTGGATTCCAACTCCAAGGCAAGGTCTCGGCCCCCGGACGTGACAATTCGCCCGTCCATGAGGACATGAATATAGTCGGGTGTGATGTAGTTGAGGATGCGCTGGTAGTGAGTCACCAGCACTATGGCCTTGTCGGGGCCGCGAAACTGGTTCACGCCGTTGGACACGATCCTCAGCGCATCTATGTCCAGCCCGGAATCGGTCTCGTCCAGTAGGGCCAGCTTTGGGTCCAG
>JAGWBG010000147.1 GCA_021296015.1 Dehalococcoidia bacterium
CCGGCAACTCCTGGCCCAATATCCGCTGTAAGCAGGACTCATCTGAGCTTGACCCCCAGGGAGGTACAGAAAAAGTGATTGACGTTTGTTCAGTCCAGTTCGTGGACGAGGTGGGAGCTGCGGTCAGAGACCTTGATGCGGCTATCTAGCTCTTCGGGGATATTTTCCAGATACAGCCGGGGGAGATAAAGGAACTACCCAACCTGGGCGTCAGGGCGACCCTCTTGCTCGTGGGACAGACGCGTTTGGAGCTACTTCAGCCCCTGTCGCCCGAGAGTCCAGTGGGCCGTTTCCTGGAACGCCGCGGAGAAGGTCTGCACCATCTGGCCTTCCACGTGGATAATGTGGCTGAAAAGCTGGGAAACCTGAGCGACCGAGGTATAGAGCTGATAGACAGGGAACCCAGAGAAGGGTTGTCGGGGACCATCGCCTTCATTCACCCAAGGTCGGTACATGGTATACTAACCGAACTGGTCCAAACACCCTGAGATTCATCTACAGGCTATTCCGTAGGCTTCGGGGGTGGTATGATACTCCCTGAAGAAAACCCGGATTGAGGTGGTCAATCAATGGCGCAGGAAAGCACCAGGATACGAGTCCTTGTAGCCAAACCGGGCCTTGACGGACATGACAGGGGGGCGAAGGTGGTAGCAAGGGCCTTGAGGGATGCCGGGATGGAAGTAATATATACAGGCATCCGTCAGACCCCACAGATGATTGTGGAAGCAGCGTCTCAGGAAGACGTGGACGTAATAGGTCTCAGCATACTCTCCGGTGCCCATCTTGAGATTTTCCCTGAATTCATGTCAGATCTGCACGAGAAGGGCATGGATGACGTGATAGTAGTCGCAGGGGGAATCATACCGGAGGAGGACAGGCACCCCCTGCTTCAAATAGGCGTAAAAAGGGTGTTTGGCCCCGGCACGTCTACCCAGGATATTGTAAAGTTCATTCAGGAGGCTATGGACAAGCGATAAGACCGGCGTGTGAGCACGCTGTGACGTTCCCAGGAATCCACACACAATATTATGGAATCATTTTCAGCAGAAGGGAACCGATACTTGACAGATCGCCTAGTATACCCCTTATAATTGCCACCTAGATTGACAAGTTAATGATTTTTGTCTTATGCACTATAACGTAGCTAGACTCCTCAAAGAACCGGTAGGCTCCACCCGCACATACGGCATTAGTGAGTCTGTCCACGCCGATGATGGCGACGCCTTTATATTTCCCCAAGGCCAACTTTCGCTAATGCGTACCGACAAGGGGGTATGGGTAGAGGCTAAAGTGGTAATGAAGGTATTGGTGTCCTGTAGCCGTTGTCTCAAAATCTTCCCCTACCCTGTGAACGTGGTCATACAGGAAGAGTACCTGCCTACCGTGGATATAAACACAGGGCAGTCCCTGCACGTCCCGGAGAGGGAGGAAGGTTCCTTCACCATTGACCAGCGCCATATACTGGACCTGACGGAGGCGCTGCGGCAATACGCAATAACCAATCAGCCAATGAAGCCCCTGTGTTATCAGGACTGCCTGGGGCTATGTCATATTTGCGGGGCCGATAGAAATAGCGGTTCCTGTTCCTGTGAGGAAGAGACCGCAGACCCCAGATGGGCTACTCTGCTGAAACTGAAAGAACATAGCATAGGTTGAGACTGGACTTTTTGAGGAACAAAAGAGGTATACTATGGGAGCATTACCGGTAAAAAAGCTGACCAAGTCGCGACAAGGGAAAAGGCTGGCCCACTACAAGCTAAACCCGTTATATCCGTCGCGATGTCCCAATTGTCGCAATGCCAAGCTGCCCCACAGGGCTTGCCCCAGTTGCGGGTACTATAAGGGGCGGCAGGTGGTAGGTAACGAAGAAGAGTAGTTACGGTTTTGGGTTCTGCCCGTATTCGAAGACTCCAATGTGGGGAAAGGGGGTGATTAGCAGGATGAGGAAAGGCGGACCGTAGGCAGATCTGCACTGGTATTACGCACTATTCTGATTCTTAGCTGCCAGTAACAAATAAGTCCAAGTATGGAGGCAAATACGGAAACGCAAGGGTCTCCCAAAACAGCATACGTTTTCCCGGGCCAGGGTGCCCAGTCCGTGGGCATGGGACTAGAGCTCTATCGCTCCTCGAAAGCTGTACAAGAGCTATACAACGAAATAGATGGCATATTAGATTTTTCTCTGACCAAGTTAATATTCGAGGGGCCTGAGAAGGAGCTTGAGCAGACCATTAATTCCCAGCCCGCTATAATGGCAACCAGCCTCGCCTGCCTTGAGGCCCTTAAAGAGCTGAATCAGTCAGATACGTGCCAACCGACCGCCCTGGCAGGCCACAGCCTTGGTGAGTACACCTCTCTGGTAGTTTCCGGCGCCCTTGACCTCGCCGACGGTATGCGACTGGTGCGTGAGCGGGGAAGGCTCATGCAAGAAGCGTCGGAAAAGCACCCCGGCAGCATGGCTGCCATCATTGGGCTGGACGAGATTAGCGTAGAGGAGATATGCCTGGAGACGGGCGCCGAAGTAGCTAATATCAACGGAGGCGACCAGATAGTGATAAGCGGCGACCGAGTATGTGTGGCTCGCGCCGTAGACATGTCCTCCGTTCGTGGAGCGAGGAAGGCCATACCGTTGTCTGTGAGCGGCGCTTTTCACTCCTCTCTGATGGCCTCGGCCCGGGAAGGCCTGATTTCTGCCATTGAGAACATAAATTTTCAAGATCCGGTCACTCCTATTGTTGCCAACTCCACGTCAATGCCGCTGACCACCGCTGAGGAGGTCAAAGGAGAGCTTCTGACCCAGCTTTGCAACTGTGTCCAATGGAAAAAGTCGGTCAGTTGCATGATAGACTCGGGAGTGACCAGCTTCATAGAGTTCGGCCCGGGTAAGGTTCTGGCAAGCTTGATAAAAAGAATCGGCTCCACCCCGGCATACCAGGATAGACACGTAGAGGTTATGAACGTAGCAGACCTGTCCTCGGCCCGGAAAGTGGCGGAAGCCAGTATCAGAGGAACACCGGCAGGGCGTCCTCTGACGGCAATTTGAGAAACCTCGACTGTAGACCAATGGTAAGAGGAAAGTCTGCCTATTCCAGAAGAAAGGCGCGGGCTCTAGCCCTCCAGGTCCTGTATGAAGTGGACCTGGCCAATCATCCCGTGGACGGCTCCTTTGAACGGCTCAGAGAAGAGTCCGAGCTACCGGAAGATACCTCGGTCTATGCCCTGAAGCTGGCACAGGGAGTAGTTAGCCAGCGGCATGAGATAGACGAATTCATACACAAGTATGCGCCAGCATGGCCCGTAAAGCAGCTTCCTGTAGTAGACCGGAATATCCTTCGGCTAGCCCTATTCGAGATTCACTTTAGCCGTGGAATACCCCGCAAAGTGGCGATTAACGAGGCTGTTGAGTTGGCCAAGACCTTTGGTAGTGAGAGTTCGCCGAGGTTTGTGAACGGAGTGTTGGGTTCTGTGGTTGAAGAGCTTGACACCAGTGACGGGAGACTGGTTGAAGCTATCTCTGCTAGCCCGGCGGAGATGAGTATAATCTCTGAAGATACCATCAGTCAGGAAGGAAAGTGAGGCCATGCCAACCATTTACGAACGAATGAAAGTAATTGTGTCGGATAAACTGGACGTAAATGAGGACGCCGTTGTGCCCGGCGCCTCTTTTGTGGATGATCTGGACGCTGACTCTCTGGATTTAGCGGAGCTTATCATGGCCTTCGAGGAGGAGTTCTCCGACGACGAGAACAGGATTGAGATTTCCGACGAGGATGCAGGGAAAATAATAACCCTTCAGGATGCTATTGACTACCTGAAGCAGCATAAGGTTCAGGATACCTAAGACGCTCCACCCCCAATCCATGGGAAACAGCGCAAACCCCCTTGTTCGACTCGGGCTTGCAGTGCAACCCAGGCCAGGTGAAGCGGATTTCTTCTGCACACTAGATCATCTGGAAACACAGACCACGACCTCCCCACAGCCTTTCGCTGTTTGAAAGAGAGTGGCATGGCAAGGCGGAAGTGTAGACATGTCTGATATGAATAGCATTGAGGAGATAGCCCGGCAGGTCCATTCCTGTACGGATTGCCCCCTGAGCAACAGCCGCACCAATGCCGTCCCTGGCGAGGGTCCCACCGATGCTGAAATCTTGCTCATAGGAGAGGGACCGGGTTACCACGAGGACCGTCAGGGGAGGCCCTTTGTAGGCCCGGCCGGAAAGTTCCTTGAACAGCTTCTGCCCTCTATCCGACTGGGCAGAGAGGACGTTTTCATAGCTAATATGGTTAAATGCCGGCCGAGCAACAATCGTGACCCGCTGCCGGCCGAGATAGCCGCGTGTAGCAAGTACCTCGACAGACAGATAGAGCTGGTAAATCCGAAACTGGTGGTTACGCTGGGGCGCTTCTCCATGGCCAGGTTTTTCCCCAAGGAGAGCATTAGCAGGGCCAGGGGGAAAGCGCGCAAGGCGGGCAATCTAACCGTATACCCCATAATGCACCCCGCCGCCGCTCTTCACAGACAAGAGTTGAGGAAGGCTATAGAGGACGATTTTAAAGCCATTCCTGAAGTTCTCAAGCTTGCTGCCAGCCAAGCCGTGGAAGAAACCGGGGATATTCAAAGCAGTGACCACAGTGACTCCACAACCCAGCAGCCTCAACAATTATCTATGTTCTAGGCGGTAACCACTATGCCCCAAACCCCGCTAAGAGTAATTCCCCTGGGTGGCCTGGGGGAGGTAGGCAAAAATATGATGGCCTTGGAGTATGACCGGGACATCATTGTCATAGACTGTGGGGTGCTGTTCCCAGAGGAAGATATGCCGGGGGTGGACCTCGTAATCCCCGACATAACCTACCTGGTGGAGCGACGGGAACGCGTTAAAGGCATC
>JAGWBG010000148.1:0-3555 GCA_021296015.1 Dehalococcoidia bacterium
CGGTACAGGCCGGCCTGTACCGGGCGGCCCGGAGCGGTCTCACCTGCCAGGCCGACATAAACGTAGGACTTGCGACTACTACCAGACTTACTTGTCGCCATGATTCCCTCCTATCAGCTGGACTAACGGTGATGGCGGGGCCAGCCTTACACTGGGTATGCTCATTTCATCAGAAAGCCCCATTAGCTGTCAACCATCATCCCTTGAGGAAGAGTTCTCCAGGGGCTGGAAGCCCTGACCTCCTAGCTCGTCACATCAATGGGATAGGCCCTGAGGGCATTGTCCCAGAGAATCTTGCGCTTGCTCTCCAGGGAGACTTCGGGCAGACCCAGGAGCATCTCCACCGCCTGGCCATACCTCCGGCCTTCGGGGTGACTGAAGTCGGTGGCAGTGGTGATGTTGTCGTCGCCTATGGCGTCTATGGCCAGCTTGATGCCAGGGTCATCCTGGTCGGCGGAGACGAAGCACTGGCGCTGGAAGTACTCGGTGGGTGTCATGGACAGCCCAGGGATATTGAGTCCCCGGAAGCCCCCGTTCACCGAGGACTGCAAGCGCTCCAGCCAATAGGCCACCCAGCCGGCGCCGGACTCCAGAAATATAACCCTCAGCTTGGGGTGGCGCTCCAAGACTCCTCCCATGATGAAGGAGGCGCAGGCGAACATGTTGCCGACGCTGAAGGCCACGGTTGTCTGTGTTAGCGGAAGGCCGGGGAAGTAGTGGTAGAGCATGATGTCCAGGGCGTTACCCGACCCTGGGTGGACTCCCACCGGCACCCCCAGGTCGGCAATCTCTGCCCACAGGGGGTCACAGACCTCATCGTACAGACGGTGCTGGGCCACCGGAGTTGGGTTGAAGTGGACCGCCCTGAACCCATACTCCTTGACGCAACGGCGTACCTCCAGGGCAGCGGCCTTGGGGTCCCGCAGGTCTATGGAGGCTGCCCCAAAGGCTCGGCCACCTGCATCGGCGCAGAAATCGCCCAGCCAGGTGTTGTAGGCCCGGCGTATGGCTGTGCCCAACTCCGGCTCCATGTCGGGAGCGTGGCCGGCCCACAAGCCGACGGTCGGGTACACAATCATGTAATCTATCCCCGAGTTGTCCATGACCTCCTTGTATACCCTCGCAGGGAAGCCTTGCCGGGCCCATTCCTCATAGGCGTCTCCCAGGCCAGGCAGGGGTTCCCGCTCGCCCTCTCTCTGGCCCATGGGCATAACGTGTCCCTTTACTTCCACTCTCACGCCAAAGGTGAGGGGGTCATCCGATCCGGCTTCTCTAACGAAAGTGCCTGCCTCGGCGATTTCGGAAGCCCTCTTGTAGTTGACATAGGACTTGATGTCGGACCGGTACTTGCTTTCCAGGTAATCATCCCAGATATTATCCGGCTCGAATATGTGGGCATCGCCGTCAATGAACCTATATCTCTCCATTAATACCTTTCATATCTCACAAAGATTTAGGTTCCAGAAGAATGAACATGTTCATGCTATACAGAATTCGACGCCATGTCAATCTTGGTCCGGGTTGGAGAGAAGTACAAAACTGCGCACTTCGCTCCAGTCCGCATCTCATCATCCCGGCGAAGCCTGCCCCGTATCCCGATACGAGGGCCAGAATCCAGAAGCCGTGGGTATGGATTCCGGCCTTCACCACCAATGCTCGGTCTGCTATAATCCTATTAACTTAACCCTTCAGAATAGGCAATGAGACGGCAGGAAAGGAAGGATACCTGATGGATGATGCAGTACGGAGCGCTCTGGAGAATGATCTGGTAATAGACATCACCACCATAGGTAGGAAGTCCGGCAGGCCACACCGCAATGAGATATGGTTCCATAATATGGATGGGCAAGTATACATCACAGGCTTGCCTGAGCGCCGGGACTGGTATGCCAACATGACAGCCAACCCCCAGTTCACTTTCCACCTCAAGGGCAGCGCACAGGCGGACCTGCCCGCCAGGGCCACGCCTATCAGAGACAAGGCCCGACGCCGAGAAATCTTCCAGCAAATGAAGGACCGGTTCGAGGGCAGGCGGGGTATAGATATAGATGTGTTCGTGGAGAAAAGCCCCTTGGTAAGTGTGGAGTTCGTGGAACAATAGTCCATGGTCTCCCGCCAATCCGAAGTCCTGGGTGAGCCTGGACAGGGTCAAGGCTTACAAGTACAATGTACCTGATTGACCATCGGGCGACTGAAAATCATAGCCTGTACACAAGATTCAGGAGGTGTGGAATGTCAACGCGCACAGAGGAGCAAGCCTCGGTCAAGTCTCAGCCACTGGTAAAGATAACCGAGATGGACCACATAGTCCTGAGATGTGAGGACGTGGAGAGGTCCCTCAGCTTCTACACGGACGTGCTGGGCCTCAAAGCCGAACGGGTGGAGCAGTGGAGAGCAGGGGAGGTGAGGTTCCCATCGGCGAGGCTCAACGCCGACACCATAATTGATTTCTTTGGGTCCGATCAGGGACCTATTTCCAGGGACGGGGCTCGCAACCAGGACCACTTCTGCATGGTGATTGAGCCGACGGACATGGATGAGCTTAAGGCCAAATTCGAGGCGCTGGGCGTCGAGATTCAGGCCGGGCCGGGCAAGCGCTGGGGTTCCCACGGGGATGGAATCTCGCTGTACATCTACGACCCCGAGAATAACGTGGTCGAACTGCGCCACTACTAGGGTCTAATCGGCTCGCTAGAAGAAGCGACATTCGCCATTCCAACCCCTTAGGGACTGTATCCGGGCATAGAGACTCTGGGGTGGGAATCGCCCAAATTACTAATGCTCAATATTTGGGGACAGGGCATAATGATGTATGTTCTGTCCCCAAATGCGTTTGGTAACGCAAGAGCTTACCTTGAATAGCTGGGAATAGCTGGGAATAGCTGGCCGAAACGCGTTTCGGCATCGTCTATCCCTTAGTGCATCTCAGAGACGCCAAGCCAACGCCAGCTAACCGAGGATCCTTAGCATGTATCTGGTCGCCTTTGCTGCCGCATGGATAGCCGGACTCATTATTGGTCTGGAAGCGAATGTATATCTTCCCGCCCTGTTCCTCCTTTCCATCACAGCGGTCCTTCTTGCCTGCCTTCTCCGTATCAGAGGTGCTTCGACCTGGCCCGCCATTCTTATTGCAGTTGCACTCGTGGGCTTTGTCAGAGTAGAGGCGTCAGGAGGGAATGATCATCTGGGGCCGTCGGATTCCATCAAGCCCATAGCAGTCTACGGTGTGATAGTTAGCGACCCGGAAATATCGGGGACTGGCGTGGAGTTCGATATATCCGTCGAAGCCGTAGACAGGGGCAATGGCCTGGAAGAGAGCAAGGGGAGGGTCAAGGTCTTTAGCAGGCCACCCCGAGAGCTTGTCCTGAGCAGGGATGAGCCTTATTTCCGCTATGGTGACAGGCTGGAGCTTACAGGAAGGTTGGAGGAACCACCAGTCCTGGGAGACTTCGATTACAGGGCATATCTGGCAAATCAGGGAATCCATTCCACAATGCCGTTTCCCCAGGTCCGTTTGTTGGAGGATGGAGGAGGCACCCCGGCCCGGGGCTTTTT
>JAGWBG010000148.1:3645-8519 GCA_021296015.1 Dehalococcoidia bacterium
GATGTAACAGAGGACTTCAGGGCTACCGGGACATCTCACTTGCTGGCCATATCGGGACTCCACGTGGGCATAATTCTAGCCCTGAGCATGGGGGCAGGAGTGTGGTTGATAGGCCGGAGAAGGCAGATATATCTGCTCATGCCTCTGGTCGCTATCTGGCTGTATGCCCTGCTAAGCGGCCTCTCACCCTCAGTAGAGAGGGCAGCCATCATGGGAAGTGTCTACCTTCTCGCCGTGGCCCTGGGAAGACCCAGAAGCATCCTGCCCACACTGGCGCTGGCCGCGGCGGTGATGGCAGGTTATCAACCCCAAATCCTCAAGCAAGTATCATTTCAGCTCAGCTTTACAGCGATGGCCGGAATAGCTCTGCTTATCACATACGGGCCGACTCTGGGGAGCCGTCTTCAGAATCCTCTTACCTCCGGCAGTGAATGGTGGAAGACTCCAGCCAGAGCTTTGGCCGTGGCCGTCGCCGTTTCCGTAGCTGCCACATTGGGCACGTTACCTCTAGTAGCCTTCAATTTCGAGCGCATCCCAACCCTGGGAATTCCGGCGACAATCCTGGCGCTACCCGCTCTCCCCATTCTACTGACGACCTCCGGCTTGGCTGCCATAGCCGGCCTGGTCCATACCTCGGCGGGGCAAGTAATAGGTTGGGGGGCATGGGTCCCTCTGGAGTACGTCATCTGGCTTGTCCATCTCATTTCCCAGGTTCCCGGCAGCACCATCTCGGTGCCAGCCTTTAGCGGCATCCTGGTGTGGGCCTACTACGGAGTGCTGGTCTCGCTGATTCTGCTACCGGGTGGTCCGGCCTCCTTGTGGGCACTGCCGGGGCGATTGAGGGACGGTTCAAGGGAAGCTGTCGAGAGGGGAAGAGGGGTCGCCAGTAGCTTCAGAGTACCTATCGGGACATATCTGGTTGTGGCAACCGGTCTGGCTGCTCTTGCCGCCATTCTATGGTTTTACCTAGTTACCGGGTCCGATAGAAGACTGCACGTCCACTTCATGGACGTGGGCCAGGGTGATAGTGTGCTCATCGTCACACCGGAAGGAAGGCAGGTCCTGGTAGACGGAGGACCGGATGATATGGACGCAGCGATGTCCATCAGAAGCACGGTACCCTTTTGGGACAGGGACCTGGATATGGTGGTGCTCACCCATCCCGATGAGGACCATTTCCGGGGGTTGCCCGAAGTCCTGGACAGATACGACGTGGATACCGTGGTGGATAGCGGCATGGATTCCCAGGACCCTCTGTACCTGGAATGGCAGAGGTCCCTGGAGAGGAGGGATATTCGCCCTGTTACTGCGTATCAGGGTCAGACCATATCATTGGACAGCGTTACACGGCTGGAAGTCCTGAGTCCCCCACCGAGTCCCGTGAGAGGCACAATTTCGGGCCCGAACAACAACGGTGTCGTGATGCGCCTGGTGTACGACGAAGTCAGCTTCTTGCTCACTGCGGATATTGAGGCCCAGGCAGAGTCACGTCTACTCAGGAATGTCCCGTCGTTCCTCAAGTCCAGCGTGCTAAAGGTGCCCCACCACGGCAGCAAGACATCAACCACACCCCGGTTTCTGGCGGCGGTAAGTCCCGTGGCTGCGGTGGTCTCTGCCGGCGCCGATAACCCCTACGGACATCCCCATCCTGACGTGACTGGCAGGCTTGAGGCCACACTTGGAG
Source organism: Dehalococcoidia bacterium (assembly GCA_021296015.1). GTDB lineage: Bacteria > Chloroflexota > Dehalococcoidia > Lucifugimonadales > JAGWBF01 > JAGWBG01. Next base: position 5,330 of record JAGWBG010000148.1, read on the forward strand.
CGGACAGGACTTACGTCACCGCTCAGCAGGGTGACATCGAGTTCATTACCGACGGCAAAAGGCTCTGGGTGAAGACGGCTCATTGAGGTGCGATGGCGTACGGGTCCACACAAGCGAAAAGCAACACGGACGAAACGTAACCGGCACCTAGTCAGTAACTTTCTTGTAAGACCAGTGCTGGGAGATGGGCTTGTAGAAGTACCGGAATCGGCGTTGGATTATAGGACCTGAACTCACGTAGCCCGGAGAAGTGACGAGCCCCTTCAAGGGGGGACTCATACGCTCCGGGGCGTACATGGCATGTGTGGCATCCTCTCCGGACAACTCACACAGGGTCAGGTGGCGCGGACCCTGGACCAGCCAGGGCGGAAGGACCCCCTCAATGGCCCTGAAACGCCCCACCACCCTCACCCAGGGGTCACGAAGGAGGACCGGAATCTCTTCCGTGGCCGATAGGCGCGCCCACTCCATCTCACTTCCGGGGTGCACGTCAGTCATGAGCAGCAGAAGAGGACGGTTACCCATAAGCAGGGGCTTACCCAGATGGCTGCCGGAGACGTGCTCATATACGCTTGAGTGAATGTAGTGTGCGCCCCGGATAGTCTCGAAGTTTTCCTGGTCTTCCACCAGCGTTTTGGGACGCTGTTCCTGGGTCGGTGCCAGCACCATATTGAAGGCTGAACGGTCTTCCACGATATACAGGGTCAGGCACCGTATACTTGGCCCCTCGGTGCCCCCTTCAAGAGAAACATACCTGGAGCTCCATCCGTACCCGGGAAACTGAAGGACATTGAGGATATGGATGTTATACCACCGGTCGAAGGCGTTCTCGTGCTCCTGGTCTACGTCGTACTGAATCAGGTGAAGTAGTGGTCCTGTCAACGCTCACGTCTCCTTTTGGTTACGTTCCCTGAAACTCATTGAACGACGGCTCAATGCGGTATTCCCTTCCTCTTGACGGTGTTCACACCCACACTATATCATATTGGCCTTAGTTGGATTCAAGGGTAGGTAAGGAAGGGTATGGCGAATGTAGGTACGGGCAAGTACACCTACGAGTTGATGGAGGGCTGGGGCAGGCTCCCCGAAGGATGGACCCTGGGCCAGACAGCGATAGTCACTGATTCCCAAGACCGGGTCTATTTATTCAACCGGAGTGAGCACCCGCTAATCGTCCTTGACCGGGATGGCAACTTCCTTACCTCGTGGGGAGAAGGTGTCCTGACGGCTGCCCACGGCATGTTCATGGATGCTGACGAGAATCTCTACCTGCCTGTGATAAACTCCCACGTGGTGCTGAAGTACAGCTCCCAAGGAAACCTTCTGATGACCCTGGGCACCTGGGACCAACCCTCGGATACCGGGTGGTCGGGTGACTATCGCGATACGGTGCAACGTGCTGCGGGGCCTTTTCACAGGCCAAGCGACGTAGCACTGTCACCCGAAGGTGAAATATATGTTTCCGATGGCTACGGCAACGCACGAGTCCACAAATTCACGGCCGATGGCCGCCTCCTGTTCTCGTGGGGCGCACCAGGCAAGACCGGCCCGGGTGAGTTTCACGTTCCTCATGGTGTATGGGTGCATACCGACGGCCGCGTCTTTGTGGCCGACCGTGAGAACAACCGCCTACAGATATTTAGCCCCGAAGGGGAGTTCCTGACCCAGTGGACTGACCTGGCCCGCCCATGTGACATATACATAGACGGCGACCAGACGGTCTATGTCGTGGAGCTGAACGCCCTCGTGAGCATCCTGAATATCGAGGGAGAACTTCTGGCTCGCTGGCCCAGCCCGACGGGTACAGGGGACGGCGACGGAGGCCACGCCGTCTGGCTTGACTCTCACGGCGACATCTACGTGAACCAGAATCAGGAGGGTCGGAGGCTCTTGAAGTACCGGCTGCGTGGCTGACAGTGGGTCCGGTATATCAACGAGTTACTCAAATGCCGGTAGCGATTGAGTAAATAGAAAGCACAGTACCCAGAACTTGTCCACTCCCCAGGGCCTCTTCCGATCACATTTCAAGACATATACCCAAACCAGAGGACACGGGTTTGAGCGAAGAGACACGCCCTAAGCGCACCGCAGTGGGCGCATGGATAACCTATGACATAGCGAACACCGTCTTCTGGACGGGCGTCGTCGGCCTTTCCTTTCCCCTATGGCTCACCAAAGAGTTGTCCGGCGATGACGCTACCCTGGGTTACACTCTGGCCGCCGCCATGACCGTGGTGCTGGTGGCAGCGCCCATCCTGGGGGCCATCTCCGACCAAATTGGGCGCAAGATGCCCCTGCTGGTCGCCTCCACTCTGATATGCATTGTAGCTACCCTTTTATTGGGCAACGGCGGCATGTTCATCTCCCTGGCCCTTTTTGCCCTGGCCCTGGCCAGTATGGAACTGGGGACCATCTTCTACAACTCCCTGCTGCATGAAGTCAGCACCGAGGGTAACCGGGGCATGATATCCGGGCTTGGTACGGGCATTGGCTATCTGGGGTCATTCATCGCGGTAGGGGTAGCACTGGGTTTCACCGATTCCAGGGGTTACGTCTTCGTTATGCAGGTGGTCGCCTTCCTGTTCCTGCTGTTCGCCCTTCCCATTTTCATTCTTCTTAACGAGCAGAGAAGACAGGTTCTCTCATCAACGGCCCTCATCCAAGTCAAGCAAGCCTTCTCTCAGCTAGGCAGCAATTTAAGACGCATCCACCGGTTCCCGGGTCTCCGACGCTTCCTTGTAGCGCGATTCCTATACGGTATGGGTGTCAACACCGGAGTTGCCTTCGCGGTGGTCTACGCATCCGAGACCATCGGCTTGAGCGACCGAGAGATCCAGCTAATCCTACTGGCCGGCATCTCCATCGCTATTCCCTGCGGGGTACTATGGGGGGCGTTGGCCGACCGTATCGGACCAAGCCGAGTGCTGACCATCTCCCTGTTTCTGTGGATGGGGCTGTTCTTGTTTGCCGTAGCAATCCCCTGGTTGTCCTGGCCCAAGGACCTTTACTGGGCCGTAGGATTTTTCACGGGGGTGGCAATATCGGGAGTCTGGACGGCTGACCGGCCCTATATGCTGGCCTTTACTCCGCCTCAATACCTGGGAGAGTTCTTCGGTCTGCATGGCATGGTCGGCAAGCTGGGCCGAGTCATCGGTCCCTTTATGTGGGCCTTTATAGCGGCCACGCTGGG
>JAGWBG010000149.1 GCA_021296015.1 Dehalococcoidia bacterium
GCTGTTCAGGGTGTTGACAGGTTATTCTCTTCCTTGGTCATGAACTCCAGCAGAGCGGGCTGCCCCGTGGCCATCGCTCCCTGGGCGCGCTTGATGGCGGGAATAATCTCTCCGGGGTCCTCAACCCTCTCCGCGTAAGCTCCCAGGGCCTTAGCAATGTTGGCGTACTCGCCGTAGAGGTTGGTAAAGCCGAACTTCTCGGCGGCCACAGGGTAGTTCCTGTCGTAGCCACTCAGCACATGGTTGTTCAATACCATGATCAGAATGGGAATCTGAAGCCGCGTTGCCGTTTCAATGTCCATGCCTGCCATCCCGATAGCAGCGTCTCCCATTATGGCAGCCACCAGCTTATCAGGTGCGGCCAATTTGGCACCCATGGACAGCCCCAAGGAGTATCCCAGTTGACTGGAGTTACCCCAGCCCAAGTAGCCCCGGGGTGTGATAGCCTCATAGAACGGGATGGTCTGGTCTCGCGGATGGCCGGAGTCGTGGGTCAGGATGGTCTGAGTGCGGTCCACTGTGTGCATAAAGTCCCAGATCACACGATAGGGATTTATGGGGACCTCATTGGAACTCAGAAGAGGCATCCAACCCTCCAGCCACTCATCCTTGATCTTCTTGATCTCTTGGGTTACCACTCCGTCGCCCCTCTTGCCATCGGGCCCCGCCTGCCTGTGCACCTCCTCGATAAGCTGTGGGAGGACCAGGCCCGCATCGCCGACGACGGCGTGATGGATTTGCTGCTCCTTATTGAGGTCTTGCACGTCAACATTGCACTGGACCAGCGTCTTACCCGTCGGCACTCCCATGGATGCCAGGTTGGTCGTGAAGCTGCATCCGATCCCGAAGACCAGGTCTGCCCTATCTAAAAAGTGCCGGGATGCCTTGGTCCACGTGCGTGCCCCGGTACCCAACGCAAGGGGATGGTCCTCGGGGAAGGCACTCTTGCCCGTGTTGGTGGTCATCACCGGGGCATTCACCAGCTCGGCAAACTCCCGTAGTTGCTCAGATGCCTCGGCCCACAGGACTCCTTGACCTGCATAGATCACGGGCCTCTCAGCGTCAAGAATAGCCTTGACCGCACCGGCAATATCGCTGGGGTCGCCGGCACTTCTGTAGCCTTTGACGGGCCTGTAATTAAATGCCACCTCATTTATCTCTTCCATGGCTACATCGCTGGGCATCTCTAACATGACCGGGCTACCCCTGCCCGACCGGAGAAAAGTGAAGGCTCGCCGCATCATCTCAGGAATGCGGTCGGCCTGATTAATCTGGGACGCCCATTTTGTAATGTTACGGTAGGACTCCACTGCCAGGAAGTCCGGGGGCTGACCAATTTTATTCCGGTGAGCGCCTCCGGGAAGCACAAGTATCGGAGTGGACTCCGCATGGGCATGGGCAACCCCGCCGAAGGCGTTCTCTATGCCGGGACCGTACTGGGTAACGACAACGCCTATTCGCCGTCCATTGGACGCTCGGCTATAACCGTCAGCCATGTTCACCGTTGTCCGCTCGCTCCGGGACATGATGGGCTTGATTCCAGTGATGGCGGCCTCTTCAATCAAAGGGTTGGACGGATAGCAAAATACATACTCGGTTCCTTCCATGTGTAGAATGTTGGCTAAAGCTGTTTCACAACGCATCAGGGGCCTCCATGCAAGCAAAGTTATTTCGTTACTGTCTTAGCTGTCTAATGCTACCATAACTTATGGGTCGTGTGGCCTTTACCACGTGAATACCGAGGTACAACCAACCCGGCTCTTATACGTTGAACAGGAAATTAATTATGTACCCATCTTGGACCGGGTAACCGCGTCCCTCGGCGCGGAGCACCCCTCGTCGGCGCGCCTCTACCATGCCACCGCAACGCGCCAGGTCATCGTAGGAGATAACCTCGGCGCGGATAAAACCTCGCTCCATATCAGAGTGGATAACGCCTGCTGCCTTTGCTGCAGGGGTGCCTTCCGGTATGCTCCAGGCCCGCACCTCATCGGGCCCCACGGTCAGGAAAGAGACGAGGTTGAGCTGACTGTATGATAGCTTAATCATGCGGTCCGCACCTGGTTCACAGGCTTTTTGCGACCGTCTATATCCTTCCTCCTCTTCGGGGTCCATCTGAGACAGTTCTTCCTCCAGTATCCCGCACATAACCGCACATCCCACGCTTCGTGCGTTTAGCCTCAGGGACATTTCTTCTTCAAGCTCAAGCAAATTTGGAGTCTGCTCCTCGTCAACATTTTGCAGGATGAGCAGCGGTTTACCGGTGAGGAACTGGTACCCGCTAATCATATTCCCCTCATCCAGCGTCAGATTTTGCTCACGGAGGGGGGTGTCCTGCGATAACGCTTGCTTTAATCGCTCAATCAGTGCTGCCTCACCTTGTACGCGGTTACGCTCCTGAGCCTTGATACCTTTGAGTTCCGCCGTTAGCCGCTCGGAACGGCGTTCAAGTATAGCCAGGTCCGAGAAAGTGAGCTCCAGGTCCATGGTGGATATGTCACGGTAGGGGTCCGTATAGCCCTCCACGTGGGGCACTGACGGGTCATTGAACGCGCGTACCACGTGGAGCAGAGCATCGCAGGATTGCAGAGAGTTCAAATAACGACCACCAAGGTCGCCGCTTCGTCCCAACCCTTCCGGCGCACCCGGTATATCAATGTACCGTACCTCAGCAGGCACAACACGTTTAGGCTTGAACACAGAAGCCAGGAAGTCGAGTCGTGGGTCAGGTACTTTGGCGACGCCGATATTTGGCTTTGCTGAGGCATCGCCGGCCTCAGCATGTCCTCTGGTAAGGGCGTTGAACGTTGTTGTCTTGCCACTTTTGGGCAAGCCGATGATTCCCAATTCCATCAGACACCTTTCCTACTCAGCATAATCGGGGTACGGGTAAGCGGCTGCCATTTTACGCTCATAGTGGCTAGTACGCAACCGGTGAGTTACATCGATGGCAAGGTAGCTTTCAACTTTCTCCTGGTGTACAATTCGCCTAATGCTATGCTGTTACCACCGGGCGATACAGGGAAACGTATTACTGTGGAGTTACGAAGGAGTAATCAATGACTACCTTTATGGGTCAGAACACTTCCATCAAGACTGAGACCGACGTCCCCATACCCATGAGAGACGGTGCGCGGCTTTACGCCGACGTCTACCGCCCCGATACCTCCGAGAGGGTCCCGGTGCTGCTGCAACGCACTCCTTACAACAAGAACATGCCTGCCGCCCGTGGCTCCGTCCTGGACGCATTGCGGGCCGTTTCTCACGGCTACGCGGTCGTCATTCAGGACACCAGGGGCCGCTATGCCTCCGATGGAGAGTTCTACCCATTCCGGGATGAGATAAATGATGGCTACGATACGGTAGAATGGTGCGCCTCCCAGCCTTGGAGCAGCGGTAAAGTCGGAATGTACGGGCGCTCCTATACGGGCGCTACCCAGTGGCTTGCCTCCCTTTCCCGTCCGCCGTCTCTGGCCGCTATAGTGCCCGGCATCACCGCGTCTGACTATCACGAAGGCTGGACCTATCAGGGCGGGGCCTTTGAGTGGGGTTTCGCCGTCTCCTGGACCCTCGCACAGCTTACCATGGCTAATTTGGCAACTCACTATCGTGGCAGGCAGGTTCCATCCGAGACGCGAGACAATCTGCTGAAGGCAGTAGATGGCATGGAGGAGACCTTCCGATTCGTGCCACCCAAAGACTTCCCTCACCTCAAGGATGGCCTGGCCCCCTATTTCTACGATTGGCTTGCCCACCCGAGTTCGGACGAGTACTGGAAACGCTGGCGCATTGAAGACCACCATAGCGAGATAGTAGTCCCCTCCCTCCATATAGGGGGATGGCACGACATCTTCCTGAAAGGGACCTTGAGGAACTTTCAGGGCATGAGGGAAAAAGGGCCGACGGATACGGTTCGCAGAGGCCAGAAGCTAATCGTTGGCCCCTGGCATCACGGCGCCGGCACGGAGGTATCCGGCGAATACTACTTCGGGCTTATGGCTAACGAGGCAGCCATAGATGTCCCGGGCGCCCATATCCGGTGGTATGACTACTGGCTGAAGGGCATTGACAACGGCGTACTGGACGAAGCCCCGGTTCGTATATTCGTGATGGGCGATAACGTCTGGCGCTACGAGCAGGAGTGGCCCCTGGCCCGTACCCAATATACGCCCTACTACTTTCACAGTGACGGCAAGGCCAGCACCCTGAATGGGGATGGCAGCCTGTCGCCGGAACGCCCCGGCTCTGAGCCGCCCGACGTGTACCTCTACGACCCCAGGTCTCCGGTGCCTACCAAGGGTGGCGGGCTTTGCTGCAACGCCGCATTTCTCCCCGGAGGCCCCTTCGATCAGCGCAGCATCGAGTCCCGACCCGATGTGCTGGTCTATACGACTCCGGCCCTTGAGCATGATGTAGAGGTCACTGGCCCGGTCACCGTTACACTGTATGCGGCTAGCTCGGCCCCGGACACCGACTTCACTGCCAAGTTGGTGGACGTATCCCCGTGTGGCTGCTCAAGAAGCCTTACCGATGGCATCATACGTGCCCGCTATCGGGAGTCCCTGGCAGAATCAAAGCTAATCGAGCCGGGCAATGTCTATGAATACACTATAGACCTGGTAGCTACCAGCAACGTTTTCAAGGCGGGTCACAGTATAAGGGTGGAAGTGTCCAGCAGCAATTTCCCTCGCTTTGACAGGAACCCCAATACAGGCCGTGAGCCCTGGGAGGAGAGTGAGCTACGACCCGCCGTTCAGACCATCCTGCATAACGATCAGTATCCCTCCCACATAATCTTGCCCGTCATACCCGGTGGGTAGGGCGAAAGGGAGTAGTCGCTCAGTGGTGTCGAGGTATGGGT
>JAGWBG010000150.1 GCA_021296015.1 Dehalococcoidia bacterium
CGCCCAAGACCTTCGGCAAAATCGTGGCCGGCCCCCTGGATTGACATAACCTGAAGGCGACTATGCGTCAGCCAATTTAGAGAGACCCCACGCCGAACTCAAACCGGCTCAATGAGGCCACTTGTCTATTGACGATGCCATTGCCTTGGGAAAGATGGCCCCTGGACACACCGGACGCTGGAACTAGCTTACCCGGTATACCCAGACCTGGTGGAAAACGTCGGGCTCGCCTACGGGGAGGGCCTGGAACGGCTCACTCACCTCCACCACCTTCCACTTGCCGGCAGACTCCAACTCTGTCTGCTTCTCCTTGAAGCCGTCGTTCTCGTACACGTCAGGCCGCAGCGAGAAGGCAATATGCCCGCCCGGCCTGGTAACTCGGACAAGCTCGTCAAGGGAACTGGCGGGGGCATGTCCCACGGTGAGAACCCCCACGGTAATCACTGCACCGAAGGAGTCGGAGGGAAAGTCCAGGGTGTCGCCCATGACCATCCGGTGAAACTCCTGGTAGACACCCTTCTTCTCGGCTTCATCCAGCATACCCTGGGACAGGTCCATGGCAACTATCTCCCCATAGCCCAGGCTGCTGAGAATCTCTCCTGCCAGGCCGGTGCCGGCGCCTGCGTCGAGGATTCTTGCGTCCTTGGGCACGTGCTTGGAGAAGAAGTCCACGACACGCTGGGGCGCAATCCAGCCGAAGTCCTGGTCCAGGTCGGCGTCATAGTCCTTGGCCCATTGGTCGTACCGTTCCGCCAGTTCCTGGTTGTTCTGGGACGAGTATACCCATTGGACTTTATTCAGATTCTCCATCACTGCTCCCTGTAGCACCGACTAAAATGATACCGTGCCATGTCGCTCACTTCTGGCAAAGGTACAGGCCCCACCCCAGTTCGCTGTCTTCTATTGCCTGAGCGGTCTTTGCGTACGCCAATGCCAGGGTCTGGTATTTGTCCATGGGGCCTTCGGTTTTTGAGCCGGCTATGTTGGAGAGAAGAGAATAGCTCTTTTTCAGGTGAGGGGAGAGGTCTTGGGAACTGAGTATCTTGAACCCTGCCTGCTGGAGGGCGTCTTTGTATGACTCGAAGCTGAAGGGTGTGTCAAAAAGCAGCCGGTCATACACGTAGGTCTGTGCCGACTCGCTGATGTCCTGTTTCGGCTTTACAAGGTCGTCAAAGATGAAGATTCCGCCATCCGCCAGCACCCGGTACGCTTCCTTCAGGGTCCCTTCCTTGTCAGGGACGTGGTAAATCACGGCCTGGCTCCATACATGAGTAAAAGAGCCGTCGGGGAAGGGTAGGTCTGTGGCAGAGGCTTTCTCAAAGGCAACGTTCTGCTGCATCTCTTGGGAGCGGGCTTGCAGATCGTTCTTGGCGTTCTGAATGCGGACGCCGCTCAAGTCTACGCCTGTTACCCGGCAGTTACGCTCCTCGGCCAGCCACATGGCGGTGGTGCCGCTTCCACAGCCCAGGTCCAACACCCTGGAGGTGACGTCAATGCGGCCCTCATCCGCCATGATGATGTTCAGGTTGGCACATCCCTTGAGAAAATCGTCGCCGGTGTTCTGGTCGAAGACTCCCCAATGGACGCTTCCTTCCGAGTCCCATATCGAGCGATAGATAACGTCCTGGGCGTCGTAATATCGCTCCGTTTCCCGCTCGGTGAATCTGCTGCTCATACCTTGACCTTTCCCAGATATTCAACGAACTCGTTCTGCTCGTTCACCAGAATCATCTCCGGCTCTACCGGATCATCGGTCACGTCAAAGGACATTATTATGACGCAGTCTCCCTTGTCGACTAGCCTTGCCGCGGCACCCTGCACCGATATGATTCCGGACCCTCTCTCGCCGTATATTGCGTATGTCTCGAACCGGTTGCCGTTGGTGATGTCACAGATAAGGACTTTCTCGTACTCCCACAGGTCCACCTTGTCCATCAGGTCCCGGTCAATTACGATGCTTCCAACGTAATCCAGGTTGGCGTCGGTAACGTATGCTCTGTGAATCTTTGACCTCAATATAGTTCGCATTATTTTCCTCACAATTGATATAGATTTTAGTGCAAGATTCTCTGTTGGGTCTTGTATAATAGTATGTGCTACCTACCTCGGAGGCTTTCCCCGGAGAGCGCAAGGCGCAAAAACGCCTTGCCGCAGCGCTGAGATGGATTGGCGCGGGGAGGTTAATGCCCCGGGACTTGCGCGAGGGGAATTAGTGGAGGAGCTAAGGCTCGCAGGGGAGGACATGCTTACCGCGAGACGGGATGCTCACGGTAGCCGAAGTGGAGGTGTTTGAGGAGCGTAGATGCCGGTGCTCCAGGCTCTCTATGTGCCACGGCTTCGACCAAGCCGTGTAAGGTGCGTCTTTACTCACTGTCTTGACCGCCTTTCAACTGCGGATTTACTGCTCACGGCAGCGAGTCCTAGATATAGTATCTGCATCTTCCGGGGTTGTCAAATGCTTGAATATGCCCAGTAAAAGGCTCACTTGCACAGATGCTATAGGCAAATCGGCATAGTGATGCCGCAATCGGTCTCTTATCCAAGGTATCAAGGAGCTATTTAGGTCTGAAAGATGGCCTTTTCCAAAAAGGCCATTGCTTACATCTGTCTCTTCACACACTCCCCACGCCATTGAGTGATACTTCAGGAACAGCTACGTTGGAAAGGTCGAATATATGAGTACGTTCCGGGCCATCTCATGGAATGTCAATGGCCTCAGAGCCGAGCACAAGAAGCGATTCCTGGACTGGTTTGAAAAAGAGGCCCCGGACATCTTGTGTTTGCAGGAAACAAAGGCCGACGAGGACCAGCTTCCCTCCACCCTGAGACACGTCGAGGGGTACAACGTGTATTTCTCTTCCGGGGAAAGAAAAGGTTATAGCGGGGTGGCACTTTACACGAAAAGGAAGCCGGGACACGTGGCATACGGCTTTGGCATTGAAGCCTTTGATAAAGAAGGTCGGATTATTATCGCAGACTACGAAGATTTCGTGTTGTTCAACATATATTACCCCAACGGAAGATCGTCTGAGGAAAGATTGAAATATAAGATGGAGTTCTACGACGCCTTCCTTGAATTTGTGGATAAGATGAAGCAGGAAGGACGCAGCATCGTAGTCTGCGGGGACATGAACACGGCTCACAAGGAAATAGACCTGGCCCGCCCTAAGGCTAATGAGACCACGTCAGGGTTTTTGCCCCAGGAGCGGGCATGGATGGACACATTTCTGAGCCATGGCTACGTGGACATTTTCAGAGAGTTTAACAAAAACCCTGAACAATATACTTACTGGGACCAGATGACCAAAGCTCGTGAGCGGAACGTGGGTTGGAGGATAGACTATTTCTTTGTGGACGAGAAGTTCACCAAGAATGTGAATGCGGCTTACATTCTCCCTGAAGTGATGGGTTCAGACCATTGCCCAGTGGGAATCGAAATTGACCTGACCGGCTGAGGGAGTTTCAATAATGTCTCCTGCCCTTTGCTTCCTCCGAAGCTAGCGCGCCCCTTTCTTACGCCAAACCCGTCTGCTCCCTTAGCCAGCGGGTGCGGACGACAGCATGTGCATATCCTCCACCCTCGCTCCCACCGGGGTACTGACGGAGTTCCCCATGCCTGAGTCGTCCTGCCAACTCCTCTCCCAATGGAGGTGGGCATTGGCCCCGGTCCCGCGCGCCCGTGCTGAGAAGAACGGGGCAAGTCACTCGTTCAGCCAGGGCTAGAGGACTGAAGACCGCCATCGTGTCCAGGGCAGCGTCTCGTCGCCCGGGGTAAGCCCGGAAGTAGTCATTCAGTTCACCCAGCGGGTAGGCATCTCCGGCAAGCTCCACTGCATCGGGTGAGCCAACCATCAGGGGCGTATCCACGGCCAGGGCTTTGACGTGAGGCCGGAACGCTCCCGCCACCAGCGCCAGGGTCCCACCCAGTCCCGCTCCGGCAGCAGCGATGCGTTGAGGGTCTACGACGGGTTGCGCCGCCAGGAGGTCCAACATTCGGAGGGCATCAGCGTAGACCCTGCGGAGGATGTAGGAGGATGAGTTGCCTATACCCTGGGTGAGCAATCCGGGGTAGCTCGCTCTGAACGGGGTTTCACTGCCACGCTGGCCTCGGTGGGTGGCGTTGAGGACAACCATATTACGTCGCAGAGAGGTAAAGGGGATGTCCACAGAGCTCTGGTAGTCGGGCATCTGGACCAGGCCGGGAAAGGGCCCGTCTCCCGTGGGAATTGATAGTCTGGCGAAAAGCCGGTAACCGCCCAATCCGTTGCAATGGACATTGTACACCGTCCACTCTGCCTCGGAGTAGAAGTCACTCCTCTCAATGTCCTGTTCCAGGGACACCTTCCCTAGATCGTCATCAACCTGCCTCCAGTAGCTATCCCACGCAACTCCACTCTGTGCCATGCTTCCAACCTCCTAGTCCGCCGTGTCAAGCCCCATTAGCTTCTGCAGCCAGGCAACCTCCATATCGAGGTACTCTGCGGGTGTGCCGTGGGCAGCGTTGGGTATTAGCCACACCTCTTTTGGTCCGGCCAAGTTCCGGTAGGCTGCGTATTGGGTCTCAGGAGGGCAGATAGTGTCTTCCAGGGGAATGCCTATGGACATGGGACAACGAATACGGCTGGCAAAGTTTACGGCGTCGAAATAGCTCAGGACCGTGAGGACCTGCTCTCTCCGGTCAGGGTAGGCCCGTAGGTAGCAGTTCAACTCGTTGTATGGGTAAGTGAGCGCCATATTGGGTGAGTCGGGGAACGCACAGAGAAATGGACATGCAGACGCTCCACCTTTGATTTCGGACCGCAGGGCCGTGGTAATCAGGGTCAGGCCGCCGCCCTGGCTTGCACCGTGGGCG
>JAGWBG010000151.1 GCA_021296015.1 Dehalococcoidia bacterium
GAAGGCATGACCGAAGGAGATACAATAAAAGGCGGGGGTGCGCAAGGCCTGGCGTGCCGTGAAGTCGACCTCCTGAGAGCTTGCGGTGGACTGTGGTGATTGTTCGGAACTTGCCGGGGCGGGAGTCGGAGCCTCGTCGCCGTCGGGGCGCTGGCCGTATTCTTCGGGCCGGTTGCGGATAAATCGGGGAATGCCCAGGGCCGACAGGAGTTTAATCGCCCCAATTATAACGGCGGTGGTCTGCCAGCCAAGACGGTCTGCATCGGGATCCACTGCCCAGGCTATGGCCGGCACCAGCAACAGGGCACCCAGACGGCTCAGCACGCTGGCCCAGCCCATAGCCGAGGACCGTCGCCTGATAAACCAGTTGTTCACTACGGTCATCAAGGGGAGCCAACCACCCAGGCCCACACCTAAAGCCATAATCATAAAGGACGCATAGAACATCCAGAGATTTTCCACGCGGCTGAAGAGCAGAAAACCGGCGCCAAGAATCAGCAGCCCTATGAGTACCATGCGGCGAGCGCCCAGACGGTCGGTGAGATACCCCTCCAGGGGTCCCATTATGCCGCCCTCAATCCGGCTTAGAACGAAGGCAATGAATAGCTGGGTACGCGTCCAGGCGAAGTGGCTCTCGAGGGCCACGCTCCATATCCCCAAAGCATGGAAGAATGGCACGGTGGCCACGGTCATCACGAACCCTGAGATACCTACCAACCACCACCCGTAGAACACACCTCGTATTCTCCGGAGTGAGTAGAGGCGTTGAACCGCCTGTATCATAAACGGCCCTGTCGTAGGGGTGGCGCTACCCTTCTACATAACGGGGCATCGCCATCCCCAGAGCGACTTTGTACCGTGTTTCCCATATCAGGTATTGCCCCACCTGTCGTAAAAGGTCACCTCTTCCACGGGGTCCCGTCTGTTGGGGCCATACCGGACGCCGTCGGCAAGATACCCGATGGGCAAAAGGGCCGCCGTCTCCACGTTCTGGGGTATTCCCAATATCTCTTTGAACTCGTCCTCGAACATCTTGTGGCGGCTGGTCAGCACACTGCCCAGGCCAAGCCCTCTCGCGGCCAACAGTATGTTCTGGACGGCGGGATATATGGAAGCTCCCCTGCCCATAGTGCTGGGAGAGCCATCGTGCCGAATACACGGCACGATGAACACAGGCACTTCCTCCAAGTGCTGGGCCATGTAGTCCACTCCTCGGTAAATCCGTTGCTCCCGGGGTGACATGTCGGGACTTGTCCGCGTGCCTCGGGCACTCCGGAACCGTTCGGCGATTTTCCTTTTGGTCTCCTGGTCACGAATGACAAGAAAGGCCCATTGTTGCGTGTTCCCCCCGCTGGGTGCTCTGATAGCTGCGTCCAGTATCTTCTGTATAAGCTCATCGGGTACCGGGTCGGGCTTGAGATAACGTATGGCCCTCTGGGTATACATGGCCTCGAAAAGACCTATTTCTTCCGGCATAGCTATCCCTCCTCACATATTATCGGCGAATACCCCTGGTCATCCTCCCCAATTGTTGCCCCATCTGTCGGTGAAGACCACTTCCTCCAGGGCACGCCGCCTTGTTGGGCCGTAGCCATGACCGTCGGCGACATACCCTATGGGCAGGAGCGCCGCAGTGTCCACGTTATCGGGTATGCCAAGTATCTCTTTGACTTCCTTGTCGAACATGGTATGCCGGCCTGTCAAAATACTGCCCAGTCCCAGACCCCTGGCAGCCAGCAATATGTTCTGGACAGCGGGAAAGATGAAGGAGCCTCTTCCGAAGGCGGGATTGGACGGGACGGAGCCGTCGTGAACAATGCAGGGAATAATGAATACCGGAACCTCGTGCAGCCGCTGGGCAAACTCGTTGGCTTCACGGTAAATCCTTCGCCGCGGCTGGGGAAGCTCATCCGGGTTTGGCGCGGGGGCCATGCGGTAGTAGTCGGCAATTTTCCGGCGGATCTCGGCATCCTTGACGACCATGAAGGCCCAGTCGTGGGTGTTAGCGGCATTGGGCGGCTTTATGGCCGCCTAAAGTATCTTCGTGATAAGCTCATCGGGGACGGGGGCCGGCTTGAAATGGCGTATCGCTCGTTGTGTGCGCATGGCCTCGAAAAGGCCGATTTCTTCAGGCATGTCCGCTCCTCCATTCTGGAGAACAGTTGCTTCGGCAGACATCTCCGTCGCCGGCGGTGCCTGCTCCTGTACGGTCTCAATCATACTCCAGCAGGAACCGGCGTTCAATGGGTCGAGAAGTTAAGGCAGGATGCACCCCGCCTTGATAGTGTTCATCAAAAGGCTATATACTACTGAAATTAGATTGAAGAGTGGGGCAGGTTCGTAATTGGCGGAACAAGTTCGTGTGTGCCGGGTGTGCGGTCAGGTCAACCCTGATGATGATAGAACAAGGTGCAATAAATGCTGGGCATCCCTGGCCGGGGCCAGCACCGTCACAGAGATTGAAGGGGAGAGACACACACGCCGTCTGCAATTCACCTTCCTGCGCAATCGGGTTTTTCGCATCGTATTTCTTGTGGCTGCCGCCGTGGGGTTCACCGTGTGGGGAGTCCTGGTCTTTTTTGAGCTTGGGGCCAACCCGTCCAGCCCCACCACCAGCTTAAACGCCAGCGTCGGACCCCAGACTTGGGCACAAGCGCGGCGCACACCCCAGAACACCGGCTACACCCCCGACCAAGCACCAATTCCTCAAAGGGTGATGTGGACCTATACAGCCTCGGAGTCCATCGTCGCATCTCCCACCGTCGTGGATAATCGTATCTACTTCACTACGGACAACGGAGATGTCCTGGCCTTGGACCTTCATACGGGTCAGGAAGTGTGGAAGTACATTAGTAAATTACCGTCAAGCTCAACGCCTGCCGTAGTGGGCGACATGGTGATTTTCAGCGTTCGTCCCAGTCGTGTCATAGCCCTGGACAAGGAGACTGGTGTCTTGCGTTGGCAAAGCGAGAATTTCAGGACTTCCTTCCTGGCATCACCTATTGTGGTGGATGGCACGGTTTACATTGGCGGGGAGGATAACAAGATATACGCTCTGGATGCCGCCACAGGGCGGAAGCGCTGGGACTTCACCACCGAGGAGTGGATTATTGCCCCCGTGGCCTATGCCGATGATACGTTGGCAGTGACTTCCATGGACGGCGTGATACATATATTGGATACGACAACGGGGCGCAAGCGTTTCGTCTTCGATTCGAGCTCTCCCATCACCGGAAGTCCGGTGATTCACGGAGACCAGGTCTATTTCGGCACCCACCGGGGCATAGTATGGGCGTTAGACCGATGGTCTATTACTTACCCCTTCGAGCGGGCTATATGGCGCTGGAAGGTCCAACTATATGTGTGGGATATGATAATGGATGAGGCCCCTCTTCAGGAGGGGACTGTCTGGGGTACTTACATAGGCGGTAAGGTAGTGAAGAGTCCGGCCATCGCCCACGACAACGTCTACGTTGCCAACGACGAGGGCAAGGTCACTGCCCTTGATGCGGCTACGGGCCGGTCTCTGTGGAGCACCGTACTGGACGAAAATATCACCACCGCCCCCGTGGTGGCAGGGGGAACCGTGCTGGTTGGCACCGAGAATGGTGTAGTCCGTGGAATAGACGCCCATACCGGGGAGTTGTTATGGGACTTCAGGGTAGATGGCAGTATCACGGACAGCCCCATAATTGCCGGAGGCAGCATGTACCTGGTCACCAACGCCGGTACGATTTATGCGGTCACCGGGGAGGGTACATAGCCGGCGGGCGGGTCGGGTCAGAAGAATGTCCGTCATCCACATTAGTAGCGTTTGCCGTCCCTGGTGTCCAGCACCAGGCAGCGGTCCGCCTCCCTCAGTCCCAGAGCATCCCTCACCTTTATCATGGCCTGCAAGGACTCGTCGGGTGTGCGGTAGCCTTCCTGCAGCATGATGTCTGCCAATTCCCTACCCTTGTCCGCGATGTGGGGACAACGGCCATCGTATACCACTTCCAGCCTTATCCACTGTTCCCTGGGCAGGAGGTACCGCAGCTCGCAGAACCGACAGGCCCAGGTGGCCCACCAGGGTGTGCCGGACTCCGGCACGGGACTCATCTCAATGCCCCGGCGAGCGCCCTCGAACAGGTGTCGTTGAATATGGGTCCTGTCGAAGGCAAAGGGGCTAAGAATATCCTCAAGGGTATGGTGGTGCATCATCTCCATCAGGTCACCGCCCACCCGTGCCTCGTGGGAGTCGGCATCGTATTGGGGGCCGCGCATGGTGGTCGGAAACCCCCGTTGCTGAATCAGCAGATGGGTCAGCTCATGGGCTACGTGGTAGCTCAGGGGACCGTCGGGTAGCTCCATCCACCCCGGAAGGCGGCCAGAGCCTTCCTCATAGCACTCGGACCCGAAGACTGCCCTGTGGCCTGTCTCTATCAGGTGGGTGGGTACGTCAATCTCCGAAGCGAAGATGTCCCAGAAGGCGTCGAAGGGTGGGACCAACTCCCTGTTCAGGACTTTCATATTTCTCTGCTTTCTTTAACCAGGTATGCCTCGGCAACAAGCGTGGCCAGCACCACAAAAACCCAAGAAACCTCTGAATAAGTCCCCTCCACTTTCATGGGGGAAGGTTAGAGCCTGCCCCCGTATCAAGGTGCGGGGCAAGCTCTGAACTCGATTCAGGGATGGGGGTGAAAAGGCTTGACTCCCTAGCTGTTGCCCCGCCAAGAACATCCTGGATTCCGGCTCTCGCCGGAATGACGTTAGTTGTTCGGAGGTTGCCTAGCCGGGGGCTACGTCCCACACTTTGTGCTGATCGGGGTCGAAGTGCAGGAGAGACGTTCCCTGGG